>NZ_CAXBMP010000013.1:0-121911 GCF_963976965.1 uncultured Alteromonas sp. | reverse complement strand
GCTACCCATGTACTGCTGAGTGAAATATATGCAGCAAAGATCAACAGGCCCTAGTAATCGAGCCACTTTTTCACTGAAGGATAGCCCGCCATCGGTAGTAATTTTGTGAAGATCTTTAATTACACTCATGAGGATTTGAGCCCCCCTTTAAAAAGCCCTAAAGGCAAAAAAGACCATTACGGGAAAGTAATAGTCTTTTCTAAAGGTAACTGAAACTCTCGGTATTTAAAGCATACCGGCATTAGCAATTAGTATAGTTTTCACATAAGTGATTAATACAAAATGTTAATTTCATAGCCAGTTGCGGTATCTGCGGGTTCTACCGTAACAATATAGTTCTCTTCTTCATTAAATCCGAACAAGGCAGTACGATCTAGCAGAATTTGTTCTTCGTTATCATCTTCGTAAACGGCAATAACTTCATAGTAATCAGACGGCAATACTTCACTGTCCGTCTCGCCAAACTCTAGATTTTGTAGGTCGTATTCTGCGGTATCGATAGTTTCATCGTTACGAACTAGATAGAAATCCACATCATCAAAGTCTTCAACTAGGTTAATGAAGTTCACTGTTTTATCGTACGCTTGAGGCAGTCCACTTTCTACGAATGTAACCGCACCAAGCGCACCGGCTTTTTCGTAGATTAGAATTGCTTTACTTTCACCTTGGTTCAAAGTGATAAGCTTATTGCTTAGCGTTGCGGCTTCACCAGAGGTATCCGTTACTGTTACGCGGTAATCGCCATACCCAATTTCAGTGAATTCAGATAACTCATCCGCTTCTAAAGAAAAGGCAACATCCTCTTCGTCGGTGTTGCCACCAAAAGTCACATCAAGTGCAGTGGTTATATTTGTCGAGTTATAAATACGGTACTGTGAGTCTGCTTCAACATCGGTTAGCGCCGTCACTGATGATGAATTCAAAATAGTATCTACAACTAAACCTGATTGAATTGCGCCACTTACATCACGCATGGTGAGTAGATATTCAGTTTCGTATGCAAAGTCTAGTGTCTGTGATTCGAATAGAACTTCAGTACTTCCTGGCTCGGTTAAATAAATGGTGTACTCATCTTCGTCAAAGTAGTCGCTGTCATCATCTGGATCCCAGTAGTCAAACTCAATCATTTCTGATGCAGTTACCGTACCTAAGAAGTTTGCCGCTTCAAACGGGTCGCCAGACTCGGCTAAGTAGAAGTCGTAAGAACCTTCATCAATGGTTACAGACAACGCGAATAACCTGAAGTGATCTTCTAGCGTTTCACGGGTATAGCTGTATTCGCTGATAATGGGTGAATCAAAATCACCACTCATAACGATAAGGTGCTTGTCACCGTTCTTAAGATTAACCGTGTAAGTATCGATAAGCACTTCCTGGTCATCTGAGTCGGTGCGAATGAACTCAAGTTCAATTTCACCGTTGTCCATCGAGTACATCGCAGTAGTATCACCAAATTGCGCAGAGCCAAAGCTATCTCCATCGACTTCTCGCATTTCTACATTCGCACCATTTGGCGAAGCATTATAGAATTGTATATAAGCATACGAGTAATCGGAGCTGCTGTCAGAGCCACCACAAGCAGCTAACCCTGAAATTGCCACCAGACCGATAGCTACGTTTCGTAACCAAGCCGGAAATTGAAATTGCATATACTGAACGTCCTTACTAAATTCGTGATTGTTTTGAAGGGAGTTACACTGCCCAGAAAGGCGTGAACTATACTGCCGTATGGCACTACAAAGCTTGTTATAGTTCACACCTTTACGCAGCCTTTACAAAGCTGACAATTCACTACAAAAGTATTCTGTCTTTCTATACAAAAAAGCCCCTATCACCTGTTTATAAGGTAATAGGGGCGAGCATTTTATTTGTAAGTTAACTATTCATAGGAATACGATAACGTTACGCCACTGTAAGTTGTGTAAGCACGAATTCCGATGTGCCAGGTACCCGCAGCGGGTGCTTGGAACTTACACACTTCGTTATTACCATTCTCGTAAGGACGGCAATCAAAGTCACTGGTTTCGGGCTGTGACCCAAATTTCATATACAAATCGGCATCGCCACTACCGCCAGACGTTTGCACCGTCATAGTCGTCACACCTTCAGGAATGGTCCAGGTATAGCGATTCCAATTACTTCGGGATGCCGATAGCCCAGTTAGTTGGCCTGAAACCGGCTCAACAGTTGGGTCGGTACCGGGATCTGAACCGCCACTGCCGCCGCAACCATTGGTATTCAGGTAACTGTAGGCATCCTCAAGTTGCATCAGGCCAAAACCATACAAGTTGTCTCGCCCATTTGCTCCCTTGTCTTCAGCCGCTGATGTTAACGCATTTCGTATCTGCGTGTTTGAGCACTGAGGGAAGTAACTCCATACTAAGGCCGCGCCACCTGCTACGTGAGGGGTAGCCATTGAAGTTCCACTTAAAGACGCATATGTGTCTGTAGGGTATGTTGAATAAACGGCACTACCCGGAGCGGCTATTTCAACTTGGTCATTGTACTGACTGTAGCTTGCTCTATTTTCATTTGAATCAACAGCGGCAACCGACATAACTGCATCGTACGAAGCAGGATATGACTTCGCGCTCGTACCTGCATTACCTGCCGCAGCTACTAGCAACAAGCCATCGTCGGTAAAGCTTTGCATGGCGTTTTGCTCGGTTGTAGACGCGCTGCCGCCACCTAAACTCATGTTGACCACGTTAGCCCCGGCACTTTGACACTGTGAAATGGCGTCAATAAGATCAGAGGCATAGGTCCAATCACCACTGTCATTGAATATCTTAACGATATGCAGATTAACACCAGGATAAACACCAACAATCCCTTCACTATTGTCATAAGCGGCAATGGTGCCCGCCACATGCGTACCATGACCATTGCCATCGTTATACCAATTCCCCACGGCACTATTATTCGCCTGACCGGTTACTCCGTTGTTAGTGCCAGGTAAGTCTGGATGCCCTAGGTTGTATCCCGTGTCGATAACACATACACGCCGAGCGGTAGTATCTGCTTGCGAAAGCTGATTAGCTTGTACCATGGTGTAACCGTAAGGCGTGGTTTGCGCCATAGGTGTGCGCTTTACATCTACTTCAATACTTTCTACATTTGCGTTGTTACGTAGTTTATTGAGGGCACTTCGGCTTAAAGACGCCGCCATCATACGATGCTTTCTAAGCTCTTTACGAACCTCTCCCCCCACCTTCTGTATTTCACTGCGGGCTGATTGCACTTCAAAAGGTCGCTTCACAATAGATTTTGTGGCTTGAACTAGTTCAGCCGAGCCAGATTTGCTGCTACTGGCATTGCTAATAACATCTGTCGTTAATGTTTCTTTGAATTTTATAATATAGCGCTGTTCTTCTTGTGCAGACTCGCCTTTCAAAACAAGTCGTTTACCGAGTAAAGATTGAAGCGATGCTTTTTGCTCTTCCACTTTTACTGGTGCATTGGTTGTGTTTGTTGCTGTCGTGTTTTTTGTGATTGCTGCAGTTGCAGCGTGACTTACTAACCCTACAGAAACTGCAAGGGCGATGGCTGATATACTTGTGTGTTTCATATTCACTTTTATTTCCTGTTATCTGTCTTGTCGTGTTTCAACGCTTTACAGCGCTTTTGAAACTTCGTTGTTATTAATAGACATTCAGGGCAAACGCTACTTCCTACGAAAGCACTCCATGCTCAAATTCGCAAACGGCCCACCTGCCTTTTGATGTGGCATTGGGTAAAACATTAAATGCGCACCATTTAACTATTAAGCATAGAATCAATGAGTTAAGTATTACGAAATGTTCCTCACGTTGAAAATATATACGTAAGTTGTAGATTGAATTGTGCTTAAGTAGCGTTGGAATTTTGGTAAATGCAGAGATGGCGCGAGGTTCGAATGTAAAGTGCCAATTTGTAAGAAAATATTAATTTATAATTTAAATTACCTTAAATATTCACTTGTTAATTTCACGCTTTTCAGAAACGAAAAAGCCGCTAACGGATACGTTAACGGCTTCTGTCTTTTGCGAATCAGTCTGTAGCTAATATAAGTTTGTAGCTAATATAAGTTTGTAGCTAATATAAGTTTGTAGCTAATAGTTATATACCAACTTAATAAAAGCTAGTTAGCCACGTTGGCGCACTATCTCGTATAAGCACACACCAGTGGCAACCGATACATTTAAGCTACTTACACTACCTGCCATTGGTAACTTCACTAATTCATCACAGGTCTCTTTGGTAAGCCTGCGCATGCCTTTACCTTCAGCGCCCATCACTAGTGCGGTTGGGCCATCTAGTTTTATATCGTAGAGGGTTTTGTCGGTTTCGCCCGCCGTGCCCACAATCCATAAACCTTTATCTTGAAGGTGCTTTAACGTACGCGCCAAGTTAGTCACTTGAATAAGTGGGATAACTTCCGCTGCTCCGCACGCAACTTTGCGCACGGTGCCGTTAAGGCTGGCCGATTTATCTTTCGGTACTACCACTGCATGCACACCCGCGCCATCGGCGGTACGCAAACAGGCGCCCAAATTATGCGGATCGGTGATACCGTCAAGCACAAGCAATAATGGCTTGCTTTCTTTGTCTAAGATTCTATCTAAGTCAGCTTCATCCATTACACGAGCGGGTTTCGCTCTAGCGACCACGCCTTGGTGCTGTTCGCCGTTAACTTTGTCGTCTAGTGCTTTACGCTGACAAAACTGTACTGATATACCAAATCGACGTGCTTGATTAACAATATTAGTCAAACGCTCGTCGTTACGGCCTTTTAATACCATCACTTCCATTACACGCTCTGGTTCTTGTTCTAAAACCGACTGCATTGCATGTAAACCATATAACCATTCTTGCTGTGCCATTAACGCTTATCCCCTTTCTTTGAACGCGATGGTGCCCCTTTGCCTTTTGGCGCGCCCTTTTTAGGGCCTCGCTTGGTATTTCTAGGCGGCTTCTTCGCACTGGCTACTTTAACCTTCTTGCCGCCGGGGCCGCGCAGCATAGACTTATCCAGCAATAAATCAATCTTTCTTTCATCTAGGTTAACCGCTGCCACTTTTACTTCTACGGTATCGCCTAGTCTAAATTGACGATGACCCGACTCACCCGCCAGTATTTGTTTAACTTGGTCGTAGTGATAGAAATCGTCATCGAGTGAGGTAATGTGCACTAGGCCGTCAATGTGATATTCGGTTAAGCGAATAAATAAACCAAAGTTTGTCACTGAACTGACTACGCCTTCGAAGGTATCGCCAACGTGGTCGAGCATGAATTCACATTTAAGCCAATCAGCAACATCACGGGTAGCGTCGTCGGCACGACGTTCGGTCATCGAGCATTGTTCGCCTAGCTGTTCGATTTCTTCAACCGTATAATTCTTTGCACCTGAAACCGTATTTTTGCCCTTTTGCTTGGCAATAATCCCTTTTAATGCGCGGTGAACTACCAAATCAGGGTAACGACGAATAGGTGACGTAAAGTGCGCATAAGCTTCAAGGGCCAAGCCGAAGTGGCCTAGGTTGTCACCATCATAAATAGCCTGCTTCATTGAACGAAGCAGCATGGTTTGAATAAGCTCTTCGTCAGGACGACCACGGGTTTTTAATACCACATCGGTAAAATCTGCCGGTAAAGCTTCATCGGTAATTTTGTGCGGCACGCCTATTTCAGCTAAGTAGCTGGTGAAAGCCGTCAACCTATCGGCATCGGGTTTATCGTGTACACGATATAGCGTAGGCGCTTCATTTTCAGACAGTGTTAGTGCAGCACTAACGTTAGCTAAAATCATGCACTCTTCAATAAGTTTGTGGGCATCGTTACGAATAAGCGGAACGATGTTTTCTATTTTACGCTGGGCGTTAAATACAAACTTACTTTCTTGGGTTTCAAACTCAATAGCACCACGGTGCTGACGGGCTTTTTTCAACGAGCGATATAAATCGTGAAGATGGCGCAAATGCGGGACTTGTGCTTCATACCGTTGATGAAGATCTTTGTCGCCTTGCAGTATTTGCCATACCTTGGTGTAAGTTAAACGCGCGTGAGAATTCATTACGGCTTCATAGAATTGGTAAGTACCTAACTTACCTTGAGCGGTAATGGTCATCTCGCAGACCATACACAAACGATCAACTTCTGGGTTCAGTGAACACAAGCCGTTAGACAGCACTTCCGGTAGCATAGGAATAACTTGCTCGGGGAAATACACCGAGTTGCCTCGCTGTTGGGCTTCATCGTCTAACGCTGTGCCGTTTCGTACGTAGTAACTGACATCGGCAATGGCTACCCATAGTTGCCAACCACCATCATCTAACGGTTCACAATATACGGCATCATCAAAATCCCGTGCATCTTCACCATCGATGGTAACAAGTGGAAGCTGACGTAAATCGATTCGTCCTTCTTTTGCTTCATCGGGCACTTGTTCGGTAAGGCTTTTAACCTGTTTGGTAACGCCTTTTGGCCATTGGTGCGGAATATCAAAGGTGCGAAGCGCCATCTCTATTTCCATACCAGGCGCCATATGTTCACCTAGTACTTCAACAATTTTACCCACTGGGCTCATTTTACGACGTGGGCGCTGCGTAAGCTCAACCACCACTATTTGCCCCATACGGGCGCCGTGTACGTGTTCAGGAGGAATGACGATTTCATACTGTAGACGACTGTCATCTGGCACAACCATGCCAAACCCTTGCTCTACAAAGTAGCGACCAACAATAGGCTCTGAACGCGGCTCTACCACCTGCGTAATAAAGGCTTCTTTACGACCGCGGCGGTCAGTGCCACTTACTCGTGCTTCTACAATATCGTCATGCAAAAACAGTTTCATTTGGCCTGCACTAATGAACAGGTCTCCGCTTTTATCTTCCGGGCGTAAAAAGCCGAAGCCATCACGGTGGCCAATGACTTTACCGCGGAACAACTCATCTTGATCTTGAAGAATGTACTTCTTTTGACGGGTGAACTGAACTTGCCCTTCTCGCTCCATAGCGCGAAGGCGGCGTTGAATGCCAATGCGAGCATCTTCTTCTTCGGCATTTACTGCCGTACATATTTCAAGAAAAGACATAGGTCTGTCTTCTTCTTTCAATAAACTCATCAAAAACTCCCGGCTTGCTACCGGATTTTCGTACTTTTCTTTCTCGCGCTGATAATGCGGATCATCACTCATAGAGTTGTTCTGTCGCCTCGTTAGTTTATTCATTTTTCAAACACTGTTGCCCATGTTCTACGCATAGCAATTTTAAAGCGTTCGATTTACGCACAGTATAACAGCAATCTGCACAAAACATTACGTTATAAAACTGCCATGCCAGTGTCATACACTTTCGATATATCTTTAGTTCTCAATCACTAAAAAAATAACCCTTACGGACATGCCTTATGGACAGACGTTCTTTTATTAAATTAAGTTCTATTACCGGTGCCAGTGTTGCCATTGCAACAGGTTTAGCCGGCTGTGTTTCTACTAAAAAGCCACAAGATAGTGCCAGCTTCACTCATGGCATTGCTAGCGGCGATCCTCTGCATAATAGCGTTATTCTTTGGACCCGAGCTTTGCCCGACAAAAAAGCAGCAAACGCTAACATTTTATGGGAAGTATCTACTTCAAAAGATTTTAGTACCCTTGTTGCCAGTGATATTGCCCAGGCCCAGCAATCACGAGACTATACTGTTAAAGTTGATGTTTCCGGTTTGAATCCTGCCACCCGCTATTACTATCGCTTTAAAAGCGCAAATAGTATGAGCGATGTAGGTACAACATTAACCTTACCGAAAGAAAATGTAAGCCAGGTAACGTTCGGAGTGTTTTCATGTTCTAACTACCCTGCGGGCTTTTTTACGCCTTATGCTGATGCTGCGTCACAGCAGAATATTGATTTTGTATTACATCTAGGCGACTACATTTACGAATATGATGGCGAAGGCTATGCCACCGAACATGCTAAAGAGTTAGGCCGCACGTTTGCCAAAGACAACGATACCGAGTTGTATACTCTTGAAGATTACCGTAAACGCTACGCGCTCTATCGTACTGACCAAGGTTTATTAGATTTACACCGTGCTAAGCCTTTTATTGTGGTGTGGGACGATCATGAGATCACTAACGACACCTACAAAGATGGTGCTGAAAATCATCAGGAAGATGAGGGGGATTTTTATGCGCGCAGAGCCGCGGCGGTGCAAGCCTATTATGAGTGGCTCCCCATTCGACCTACCTTTGGTGAAAGCAGATTAGAAATATATCGACAGTTTACCTTTGGCGACTTGGTTGACCTATACATGCTAGATACTCGTGTTTTAGCGCGAGATAAGCAGTTAGCCTATAGTGACTTTCGCAACCCTGATGCTCCCGATTCCGAGGCTTTTGATTTACCCAGCTTTACCAAGGCGATTAGTGCGCCGGAACGAGGTTTACTGGGGGATGCTCAACGAACATGGCTTAACACGGCCATGAACGATAGCAAAGCGAAGTGGCAAGTATTAGGGCAGCAGCTTTTAATTGGCCGCATGATGTTTCCTGCCTCTATCTTTAATGGTGTCCCTTTTGAAAAAATTCCTGCTCATGTGCATGCCCTTGCAAATAGCAAACGCAGAAAGCTAGCCGGAGAAACCATTTCAGCACAAGAAGAAAAGCTGCTAGCCGCTGCCATGCCATACAACCTTGATGCCTGGGATGGCTATCCGGTAGAAAGGGAAAAATTGCTAACCGCAGTGCAACAATTAAATAAACCAGTGATCGCGTTAGCGGGCGACACGCACAATGCGTGGCATAACACCTTAACCTTGCAAGATGGCACCGCGGTGGCAACGGAGCTTGCCACATCCAGTGTTTCATCGCCGGGTATGGAGCATTATTTAAAAATGGATGCTGACACTGCGAAAATTATGGCGGAGGATCTTCCTGTGCTTATCGATGATTTAGCATATTGCAATTTGCATCAGCGGGGATATTTAACGGTATCTTTTACTGAAAAACAGGCGGTTGCCACGTGGCGTTATGTAGATACGATTAAATCCACATCATCCAGTACAGTAAATAGTCATGAGTTTGTTATTGAGGGCTGACGAAAGCCTGATTAGTGGCCAAGTAGAGGCTAAGTAAAAAAGTAAGTAGTGGCTGGGCAAAGTCTGAATTGATACGAGTAAAGCGCTAGCCCCGTTACTTGCCACCTAGCACCAAGACAAAAAAAATCCCGTTACCGCCAAAAGCGAAACGGGATTTTTTATTATTTAAAAGCTACCGATATTAGTAGCTATAGTAGAAGCGAACGCCTGCAATGCGCGGCATACCACGAACATAGGTAGGAATACCTAAACCACCACCCGTATTACCAGCATCAATTACATATTCTTTATCGAAGGCATTTTCTAAATACACTTCATACGCAAAGCTGCTGGCTTCTTGTGAGAACTGTACTGAAATATCTGTTAAAGAATGAGTATCTTGCGATAAACCAGGGTAATTACTGCTTTCAAAGAATACTTCAGACTGGAAGCTAGTTAACCAATTCACATTTACTAACCAATTCTGAACTTCAAATTCCTTATTGATGTTTATCGCACCGCTCACTTCTGGCGCTAAGCGGAATTTATTGCCAGCATATTGAAATGGGCTACCATCGGCCGTTTCATCAGCAAATTCTGCGTCTAAGAAACCGATGCTACCGGTTATCGATAAGGTATCGCTGTAATGGTAGGTTCCCATGCCTTCAATACCCGACATAGTTGAATCGCCAACGGTTACGGTAATAGATTGCAGTGTTTCAGGATCAGTATAAGACTGTTGATAATCGCTATATTCATACGTAAAAATCGCGCCTGAGAAGGTGAAATTGTTACTTTGGTATTTAACGCCCAAATCATAGCTATCGACAATTTCCGCTTTGGTTGTCGATACACCAGAGAAATCAGCATTAACCACAGGTGAGCGACGGCCGCGCGCGTAGTTGGCGTAAAAATTCCAACTATCGTTCATGTCGTAGCTAACGGCAAAACGAGGTAGCGTATCGTCAAAGTCACCCTCTGCTTCAAACGCAAAGGTACCTGAATCTAACGTGTAGGTATTTTTGGTATAGCGAGTTTCATCAATGTAGCGCACGCCGGCGGTCACATTCACTTTATCAGTCACAAAGTAAGAAACTTCTGCCACATAAGAAGTAATGTCTAACTCAGCTTCAAAGATGTACGGGCCTTGAATTATAGTAGAGGGGAAGTCTGCACTTGAAATTGGCGTGCCATCGGCATTAAACAATGAAGACACTAACATAGCGCGCAAAGCTTCAATTTCTTCAAGCGAGGCATCGGTAGCAATGTTTTGATTGAGCGGAATATTCGAAGACGCTTCTAATTGCGCTTTTACCGCATCGAAGGTGCCGCGTACAAACGGGTCTACCATCACATAGTAAGGTAGTATCGAATCATCTTGGCTTACTGAGGCGCCCACAAAAGCCACCAGCTTTTCGCCCGAATCATAAACCAAGCGCATAGAACCACCGCTTAGTGTTGCATCGTTATCGAAGTAGGCATCTTGAATTCTAAGGGCTGAACCATCGGCATCAAACCCTTCACTCACTTCTACATCTTTATAATACGCATCGCCATGAAACATTAAGCTGTTGCTAATATCGTAATCTAATGAAATATCGTAGGCCTGCAGTGTACGCTCAATACCAAGCTCACTGCCCATACTGAATTCAGCGGCTGTAAACGGGCTGGTATCGCCGCCATTAGGCGCAATCGAGCCTGATTTAAATGCAATACCTGGTTGGTCGTTATACTCCATTGAAGCACGGGCTATTATTTCAAAGTTATCGTAGCTGGCTTTCCATGTACCACGTAGGGCTTGTACTGAAATACCTTGCAGATCTTCACTGTTACAGGGCACGGTATTACCTAAATGATCAATCATGTCGGCGTTGCCATAGTAGCTGTCTTCAGAGCAGGCATTGTTTTCTACAATACCGTCCATCTGACGATATAAGCCGGCAATACGCACGCTATGATTATCATTGAGAGGCGTATTGAACATGAACTCGGCTTCTTTGCCTGACTCAGTGTCGTACCCTAGCTGAACCCTTGCTTCCTTTTCATTGGTAGGCAAGTGAGAGTGAATACTGATAGCACCGTTAGCCGCGGCAACACCAAATAGTGTGGGCTGCGGGCCTTTTAATACTTCAACACGAGCAATATCGTAAAGCGCCACACTTGATACCGTTTTCTTACTGATATCGAAGCCATCTTGATATACCGAGATACGTGGGGTAGCCGAAACGGAAGAGCCGTCGTCTGTAACGCCACGAATATTAAATGAAGGTAGGCTTACCGCTTGTTCTTGAATTTGAACGTTTGGCAAAACGCGAGAAAGCTCATCAAGTTCCATAATGTTTGTGCGCTCTAAAAAGTCGCCTGAAATAACATCCATGGTTACCGGAACATCCATTATCGATTGCTCACGCATTTGAGCAGTAACGGTAATTTCTTCAATGTAGTCTTTCTCATCTGCTGGTGAATCTGTATTAGCAAATGTTGGGGCGGCCAATGCACTAAAAATAGCGCTGGCTAATAGCGTTTTTGAAAACATGTGTGTCCCTTAATGAATATCTCGTTAATGTGTTCTGCGCTTGGTTGTGTGTGTTTTTTCATGGTTTATTGCAGTAGTGGTCAGAGCTCTGCAAAGCAGATGAATCTAATCTTGTTATAAGACGAAATGATGAAGCGAAGGTGACAGGTAAGAGGCAGTTTTATGACAACATGTTTCAAAACCCAATAAATATCATGCACGTATATAAGTACACAATGAATGTGTTGGATTGGAGTAAGAGGCTATTGATAGCCTACTGGATGTTTTTTCTTGCGGTTTTAATTTATTAAAGTCGCACTATATTACGTTTTAAGTGAATTGCGGTTTAAGTGAATTGCGGCCGAAGTGAATTTGCTCAAGCATTGTTGCAGTGGGGGAAGTTTTCGAGCGCGCCATATACTTTTTAGCGAACGTGCTTAATGGCGGGCGAACGTGCTACCAGTGATTGCTAGCCTAAGTGGATTAGCTGTCTAGTGGGCGTTTTGCTGCGCGTACTGCTTTAGGGTGCATTAGCTGTTCAAGCTTGCTTAAGTAACTGGCTATTTTTTGATGCTGTGCTTTGTCGTTAGTGACTGAGTTATGTAACCAATGATAGGCATCTTGATAGTCGTAAGGGCTGCCGTAACCGTCAAGAAATAGCTCAACTAACTGCAATTGCGCCTTTAAACTTTTAAGCGCTGCGGCTTCTCGCAAATACACTACCGCTCTTTCTTTATTTTGTTGTACTAAAGTGCCGTTCGCATAATAACGACCTAACTGTTCTAACGCAGCAGGGAAACCTTGGTTCGCTGCATCTTCAATATGGGTCATGCCCCTGGCAGGTTCAGCATCTACACATACGCCCCAGGCTAACATATCGCCCCATAAAAACTGGTAGGCAGGCACTTTAAGTATATCCGCACGGGCTTCAATATCTTGTACAAGCTGACATCTATCGGCGACCACTTTATCTAAGTGGGTGTTGGCATTAATCATATCGATAAGCGCATTTTGATCGTATAACTGTACCGCACGAATTTCATCAATGGTTTCCCCTTCAGCCAACACCGCGGCGCTGAAAAGTGTAGAAAGCAATAAACAGATTGTGGGCAGTGAATACAGTTTCATATCAATGGCTTCTTTATTTAGACGTTGGTATTTTAAGTTAAAGTCTTAAGTTAAAGTCTGAGGTTAATGTCTACAAACCATGCTTCTAAAGCGTTTAGGTATAATGGCAAAGAAACAAATAAGGGTATGAATATGACGATATTTGCATCTAGACCTTAATGGCTATGTTTAATTATCGGCCATTAAAGCGAATACTTAATGCTAGTTTAACGAGGCTTGTTTAACGGGGCATGTTAAACAGCAGCCCCGCTACAAGCGTGTATTCTTTAGTGGCTACTTTTGCGGTTACACAACGCCGATTGCAGATGGCGGGAATGATCGGCCAAATCTATTCCTAAGTCGGTAAGGTAACCGCCATCGGGCTGAGTAATCAGACCCTTTGCATAAAGTCTTGATGCAGCATTCACCATTGATTGGCTGGCATCGTGATGTATCTTTAGGCCTTGTAATAAACTGTCTGTAGGGAACTTAACTAATAAGTTAAGTTCGTCGAGCATGTCCTGGTCAAATATTGTCATACACTCACCTTAGGCAAAAAAGGGTATTATTGTTTTTCACTCTTTTGTATTGACAGTTCAACTACTTGAAGTTCAACCGCACTAACGCTATCAGACTACCATTTACGTAGGGTGTCCAGATTATTTTATCAACATACGCCGCTAAAACCTGATAAGCCACCCTTTTAGCCCACTGAACTGATCGGACTTTGTGTCGAAATAGTATATTCTTGTTCCTAACTTTAGTCTGCGGATACCCCCTGTTCAAATGAAGTACAAAGATTTACGTGACTTTATTCACCAGTTGGAAGCCAAAGGTGAATTGGTTCGCATTAGCCAGCCAATCGATACCGATTTAGAAATGACCGAAATAGCTGACCGTACATTACGTGCCGGTGGCCCTGCGCTATTATTTGAAAACCCTAAAAACCATAGCATGCCTGTATTGGCCAACTTATTTGGCACACCAGAACGTGTGGCAATGGGAATGGGGCAAGAATCGGTTGCGGCACTTCGAGAAGTGGGCGAATTACTGGCCTATTTAAAAGAACCCGAACCACCTAAAGGACTAAAGGATTTATGGCAAAAACTGCCTGTTTTTAAACAGGTGCTGAATATGCCCGCCAAGGTCGTAAAAAAAGCACCTTGCCAAGAAGTCGTGCTAACCGGTGATGATGTCGATTTAGGTAAACTGCCTATCCAGCGTTGCTGGCCCGGTGATGCCGCGCCGCTTATTACGTGGGGGTTAAGTGTGACCAAAGGCCCGCATAAAAACCGCCAGAACCTAGGTATCTATCGCCAGCAGGTTATCGGTAAGAACAAGCTTATTATGCGTTGGTTATCTCACCGTGGTGGTGCGCTCGATTTTCGTGAATGGTGCCAAACTCACCCAGGAAAACCCTATCCGGTAAGCGTGGCACTAGGGGCCGATCCGGCCACTATTTTAGGTGCCGTTACTCCTGTGCCTGACACCCTTTCCGAATATGCCTTTGCAGGGTTGTTGCGAGGCGATAAAACTGAAGTGGTTAAATCGATAAGTAACGACCTGCAAGTGCCTGCAAGCGCTGAAATTGTTCTGGAAGGTTATATTGCACAAGACGAAGTCGCGCCCGAAGGGCCTTACGGCGATCATACTGGTTACTACAACGAAGTTGATGACTTCCCTGTGTTTACGGTAACCCATATTACCCATCGTAAAGATCCTATTTACCATTCAACGTATACCGGTCGCCCGCCTGATGAGCCAGCTATTTTAGGCGTAGCATTAAACGAAGTATTCGTGCCTATTTTGCAAAAACAGTTTCCAGAAATTGTAGACTTTTACCTGCCGCCAGAAGGGTGTTCTTACCGCATGGCTGTGGTTACCATGAAGAAGCAATATCCGGGTCATGCTAAGCGCGTAATGATGGGTGTTTGGTCGTTTTTACGACAGTTTATGTACACAAAGTTTGTGATAGTGTGCGATGACGACGTAAACGCCCGCGACTGGAACGATGTGATTTGGGCGATTACCACGCGTATGGATCCGGCACGCGATACGGTTATGATTGAAAATACTCCCATCGACTATTTAGATTTTGCTTCGCCAGTGTCTGGCCTTGGGTCGAAGATGGGGATGGACGCCACCAATAAAATGCCCGGCGAAACCGACCGTGAATGGGGCGAACCCATTGTGATGGACGAAGACGTGAAAAAACGGGTGGATGATATCTGGGATGAACTTGGTATCATGGACTTACCAACGGCGAAACGCTAACAGCAAACGTAAGAAGAGATTACATGTCAGAAATTAAATGTAAGGTTGCCAGCATCACGCCGTTAACCGACGTAGTATACAAAATTGAATTAACACCTCCCGCGCCAGTTGCCTTTCAAGCAGGCCAGTACGCACTTATTGATATGGGCGAAAAAGACAAGCGCCCCTTCTCTATTGCCAATGCCGCCTATGATAATTCACGCATTGAACTTCATATTGGCGCAGAGCCTGGCAATACTTTCGCCGGCGAAGTATTAAGTCGTATGAAAGAAGAAGGCGAAATTAGTCTTAGCGTAAATAACGGTGAAGCCTTTTTGCAATCAAACGGCTTGCCGATGGTACTAATCGCTGGCGGCACAGGCTTTTCCTACACCTACTCTATCTTACAGCAGCATCTGAAGAGCGGTGATAAAACGCCTATTACCCTTTATTGGGGAGGCCGTCATGCCGGTGATTTATATCTATCAGAAGCGCTAAATGCACTTGCTGCCAAGCACGATAACTTTACCTTTGTACCTGTAGTGGAATTTGCCGAAGACGACTGGAAAGGTAGAACAGGATGGGTTCACCATGCAGTATTAGCCGACCATACAGACTTCGAACACATGCAAGTGTATGTCGCTGGACGTTTTGAAATGGCTAAAACCGTACGTGAAGACTTTACCGTTCGCGGCTTAAAAGTAGAAAACCTATTTGGCGATGCCTTCGCGTTTATTTAAACATACGTACATATTGTTACATTTTAAAATGGTGACTTTGTACATACAGAGATAGTATGAAAATTGATTAACAAAGCGTTGAGCACCTTCCCACTGACTGCTCAACGAGTTGCTTTGTTATAATCGGTATCCAAAGGGCGGGATAGCCCTTTTTGGCCTAGCAAGAAGCATTGCCACCTTAATTGTTTGTTTTTGCTTTTGCTTGCGCCTTTTCTTGACGTATGTAGGAGTAAATCATGTATAACACCAAAAATCTTCTTGTTGCTTCAGTCGCCATGGGCTTGATTGGCTGCGGTGGTAGCGATGGTACCCCAGATACACAAACGCCTCCATCTGGTGGCGGAAACTCTTCATTTGAATATATTGTTAACGCCTCTTACACATCGAAGTGCGGCACTATTACTCCCCAACCTGAAGCGGTTATCGTACGGCATGATGCATCAGGCGACGCTGTAGAAGTCTATGAAGCCGATGAAAATGGCGATATTACGATAGACTATGGTGATGTAGCCACTTTCAGCTCAATTACTTTCTCAATCGGCGACAGTGGCCGCTTTCCTGAAGTAAAAACCTACGTGTCGGTTACCGCCGATAAAATTTTTGATATGACTTCCTTTCCCGGTGCCGATGATAATGTGACTCAATGTGAATGCGAGAGTGTCACTTTTGATATCAGTGAATTTACTTCATCAGGCGGTGTTACCGTGCGTGCATCTGCGGCCAATACTAATGAGCAAACGTATTTATCTAGCATTGACGACGTGGCTGAAGCGGAAGTGTGTAGAGCGGTTGATGGCGAATGGCCTAGTTTAGCAGTCGTTATTTCAACTCCCATTAACGGCCAGCCGTACCAAGAAATAGAGGTGTACAGCACCGAGATATCTGATTATGACGTTGATAGCACGAATAATATTTCACTATCAGATGCACACCTTAATACGAACGTTCCTTATTTAGTCACCAATACCCCTGTATTTACTGAAAGCAATTACCGCGTATCAAGTTCTAGCCAGATTGAAGATTTACACTCTTTTGGTTTTTACACAGGCGCTGACTCACTCGCCTTTTTACCGCAAAGTTTACCTATTTACAGCGAAAGCGAAAACTTGGAAACCTATCTTACATTTCAAGAAACAACCTATGATGAGATACTTTTTGATGACATAGAAGGTTTCGTTTGGATGGACATGGTGTCTGGTGTTTCGGTCGATTCAGATTATGCAGGCGTCGTCGATTTTACCGTGATGGAACCAACCCCATTCCTTGAAGCCGCTCAAGATATGCTTTCAGGCGACGATTATGATTTCTCCAATACCGGTGCCGACAATGTTTACCTGTATTTCAGTTCAGATGGTGAATTTTCTTTCAGCTTGACCACTCCCGCTCAAGGTTCAATGAGCATTCTTGATACGCTGAATTTTGATGATGTTGTTTTACCTTTCGAACTAGATTTAGACATAACACAGGAAATAGAGTCAGGGTTCTTGTATCTGCGAGCGGAAGACGTACTAAATACAACTGATTATCTTGAATCTTTATCTGATTGGAGTAATTCTTCATTTGGTGCCCTTTATATAGCAAGATAGTTAGCAACTTGCTTTCACCTTTGTCAATAGCCTCTTTTTGAAGAGGCTATTCTTAATACACCTTTTAATTCGACCATTAACTTCTCCACACGTTAACCCCATTTGTTGCTTTCTTTCGTATCCAGTATGGTTATAAAAAAAGAGATGGAGAAAACAATGATAAAAAGCATTCCTACATTCGTAAAAATTTCAGCGTTAGCAGTATTACCACTTTCCTTGACCTTTACAGCGCAAGCGCAAAATGAACAACAACAAGCCTTGTACAAAATAGCCGAAGACATTTCCCCCAAGCGCATTGAAAGCGATATCACCACCCTTGTGAATTTTGGAACCCGACATACCTTATCGGAAACCGAATCAGATACCCGAGGCATAGGGGCCGCAAGGCGCTGGATTAAGTCTGAGTTTGAAAAGATATCAGCCGAATGTGGTGGTTGCTTAGACGTGTATTTTCAGTCTGAAACCATTAGCGGTGAAAAACGTATACCCGACCCTGTCGAGGTAGTAAGCGTTATTGCTATTCAACGCGGCAGTACCGATCCAGAACGTTACGTGATGATGTCTGGTGATATAGATTCTCGCGTATCTGATGTGATGGATTTCACATCAGACTCACCTGGCGCAAACGATAATGCATCGGGCGTAGCTGGAACACTGGAAGCCGCACGCATACTATCGAAATATAAATTTAACGGTAGCATTGTGTACGCCGCACTAGCAGGGGAAGAACAAGGCCTGTTTGGTGGGCGTATTATGGCAAACCAAGTTCAAAAAGATGGCTGGCGGTTAAAAGCAGTATTGAACAACGACATGATTGGCAATATAGAGGGCGTTAATGGGGTTATCAACAACACCACGGCGCGCATATTTGCTGAAGGCACTCGCGTAACCGAAACCACAGATGAAGCTCGCACCCGCCGCTTCACAGGTGGAGAAGTCGATTCACCAAGCAGAAACTTAGCAAGATACATTGATAACATTGCCGACCAATACATTGAGAATCTAGATACCATGGTCATTTATCGATTAGATCGCTTTGGTCGTGGCGGGCACCATCGCCCCTTCAACGATTTAGGTTTCCCCGGTATTCGTATTATGGAAACCAATGAAAACTACACTCGCCAGCATCAGGATCTTCGAGAAGAAGATGGTATCAAGTATGGCGATACCTTAGACGGTGTGAATTTTGATTACGCAGCCAAGCTAACGGGTTTAAACGCAGTATCGCTAGCGGCTATGGCTTGGGCGCCCAACCCGCCAGCTAACGTAAAAATTAAAGGCGCCGTTCAGCCTTCTACCACATTAATGTGGGATATAGCAGATACAGCGCAAAACCCTCAACTGTCGGGCTATAAAGTTTACTGGCGTCATACCGATGCACCGCAATGGGAATTTAGTAAGTTTGTTGGTAAGGTGAACGAAGCCACGTTAGAAAACGTAGTAATTGACAACTACTTTTTCGGGGTTGCCAGTGTGAACAACGATGGCATTGAAAGCCCAGTTGTATTCCCAGGCGCTGCAGGCAGTTTTGGCCAGTAACGGTTATACTGTTGATAGGTAATAGCGCCTATAGATAATAATAATGTTGTTTTGGAGATGTCGCCCGTGTTGGTGAGAGTCATCGCTTTACTAAGTTTTATCACCGTGGTGGCGCCGTTAAAGGCAAACAGTGTCACACTTGCCGCAGCGCCATTTGAAACTTACGTAAGCGATGAGGGCGAACCTTCAAGACTCACGTCTATCGTTGAAGCGGCGTTCTCGCGAATGCAAACCGACCTGGAGCTTCAGGTTATGCGCGATGCTTTCTTAGGTAGCGCAGTACGTTCTGGTAAGGTGGATGGCGAGTTCGCCTATATAGATTTAGGTGAAAGAAAAGACACGGTTACCCTTTCAGCCCCCTACCTTCCCATCTATTTATATGCCACGGGTAAAAAATACGATGTTGAAGAGATTAAGCTGATACCGCATTTAAAAGACAGCCGCGTAGCGATAGAAAACCGCTTTGCTAATACGCCAAAGTTCCGCATGCTAAAAGAAATCAAGTGGTCACGTAATCCCAGCACGTACGACGCTTTTAAGCAGCTAGCCGATGACAGAGCGCCGTATTTAATTACTACCCGCTTGTTGATTGAAGAGTTTAATTTACTTCTTGATAAAGACGGTGAAGAGCTTTTACACGTATCTTCAGCATCGTTGATGAACGCTGGTTTTTCCTTGGCACTTGGCACAAGTACGCCTAACGCTAAGGCCACTATTGAAGCGTTTGAACACACCATTCAGGTCATGCAACAAGATGGCAGTTACAATAAAATTCTGGGGCTACCTTGGCTATCCAAAGACATTAACAACGACGGTATCGCCGACTATATTGGTGAAACTAGTGTGAGCCTTGTACCCACAGATACACTTACCGCCTACCCACTCGATAAATCGTTACCTGGTGATAGCAGTATTTACGTTATTGATGGTGTTATCGTTGAAACGAAAGCTGAAGCGATGGCTATGCTTGATGGCGTTAAGGCCGAGCGAGAAAGTTTGCTCGACCCTGATGTTTATAAAACCATGATTAGACGCTGGTAGTTATTTAACTGCGCTTTTTATTGCGCTTTTTATTGCGCTTTTTATTGCGCTTTTTAGGAGCAGATTTTAGCAGTGCCTTTTGCTAGCACTGTAGAAGAGCGCCCTTATAGTCAATCATTTTGCGAAACCGCTCTCGCTTTCTTAATTTTCAACTAGTGATTTCAAGAATATCAAATGTTGAGCCAGCATCCCCTCTGATTAACAAAATACAATCGGAAGTTTGCGCCGGAAACTCTATTTTGTTCTCCCAACCTTCTATATATTTTTGTTGATAATCGTTGCATCTAAGCTCCACTGAATCAACATTCCCTTGAGAAACTTCAACTTTAAATGTTGAGGGATCATACGTTTGAGACCACGCGCCTAAATGACTCAGCTGACCTTTAGTGACGTTTGCTGACCCAGTCGCTTTAGCAGCCTTCAGTGCATCTGCAAATTGTTGATAGGTTTCTTCAGATAAATTAAGGCCATTAACACTTCCCATTCGCGAAAGGGTTTCGGCGGCACCATTAAAATTGCCGAAATAAAGCTGTGACTGAAAAAGATTCACCGTCGACTTAGCCAATATTGCTATAGGCAAGTGTTCGTATAAATCTACTGTAATTTGGGATTGGCGCATATATTCTAAAAAATTTTCATTTTTATAATAATAGATAGACTTTAACCACGCAGCCAAAGCATGTTCGTTTAAATTTTTAGTATGGTCTTCTACCAAATTGTCTATGGATTTTTTTATGTTAAGCATATCTGCGGTAGGGCTAGAAAGCGCATCTATGGTAGCTTGGTATTCTTTTGCAAAGGCAGGCGTCACGCTACCTTCGCTATGGCCAGCCTCTGAGTATGTGTGTTTAACAAACAGAGTTTGAGCACTTGCTACTGGCTTATTGTTAACGAGCGCAGGAGAATATTGAAGGTTTCTTATGTATTTAGTGACTTTTTTGACATATCTGTCTTTGCCTGAATAATCAAAAACAACGATATCTTTCGTTGTGCCGTCTTTGTCTATTATAAATGAAACTCTTGTCCAACCTTCCATGCCTCCGCGCGAGGTAAAGGTCTCTTCCACTTTATTAGCATTTTTTATTATTTTGGCGGCTTTAACTTCTTTGCTGTTACCATTGGCAAAAGAGAAGCTGCTGGACACGATCAATAACACGCATAATAGCGCAGAAAATATTTTCACAATTTATCCCTAATTTTTAGCGTGTTAAAAGTAATAAACCTCAACATCGCGTTTCCTGTTTAATTCTATATTGTTTATAGCACCTATCTTTTAAACTTAACAATAAATCGAAACGTCACGAGACAACTTATCAACGAACATAAGATTCACCATGCCCATTTATGTCGTTTTCGAGTTCCTCCTAACATAATTTTCATCTGATACTTGTTGATCTCAATCAAACTTCGGCATAAACTTTCAGTAATTTCTGAAAGTTCAGCAGGTATAGACATGAAAATGACACCACTTATTACTTCCGCGGTTATGCATTTCGGCGAAATGGGCAGTCGTTGGGGCTTTAACCGTACTGTGGGCCAAATTTTGGCGCTGATTGTACTTGCTGATGAACCCATCTCAGCGCAAGAAATCGCCGACGCGCTAAATATATCTCGCGGCAACACCAGCATGGGATTAAAGGAGCTTCAGTCGTGGCGCTTGGTAAAACAGCACCTTGTCCCTGGCGAACGAAAAGAGTTCTTTATTGCAGGCGGTGACATTTGGACCCTAGCAAACCGCGTATTCGAAGAGCGCCGCAAACGCGAAATAGACCCTACCATGAGTTTATTGCGAGATTTATTACTCGATACGCCCGCCAACAAAACTGAAGCCAACGCACAAGATAAGCTGAATGAAATTCATGACTTATTAGAGTCGGTAACGGCATGGTCACAAGAGCTTCAAAACCTAGGCCCCGATAAACTTAACACCTTGATGAAACTCGGCTCGGGTGTTGGCCGTATGTTAGAACTGAAAGACAAAATTCTTCCGGGAAAAAATTCCGTTAATTAAGGAGACTATCTGTGGATGCGTTTTTGCTGTCTCGTTTACAATTTGCATTAAATATTAGTTTTCATATTCTGTTTCCTACTATCACCATGGCAATGGGATGGTTCCTTTTCTACTTCAAATTTCGCTCAAATGTAACCGGCCACCCTGTTTGGATGCGTATGTACCGCTTCTGGGTGCGCGTATTCGCACTAAGCTTTGCACTTGGTGTAGTAAGTGGCGTGACCATGTCTTTCCAATTTGGTACCAACTGGCCCGGCTTCATGGAGCGGGTGGGTAATGTGGCAGGCCCCCTATTGGGCTACGAAGTCCTTACTGCGTTTTTCTTAGAAGCCACCTTCCTTGGTATTATGCTGTTTGGTATTCGCCGAGTCCCTAATTGGTTACACACCCTTTCAACATTGATTGTGGCAGTGGGCACTACCATGTCAGCCTTTTGGATTTTGGCGCTTAACAGCTGGATGCAAACGCCTCAGGGGCATGAAGTTATAGATGGCGTTGTGTATGCGGTAAATTGGAGCGAAATTATTTTTAATCCTTCGTTCCCGTATCGCTTTGTACACATGATGCTAGCTTCGGGTTTGACGGCCAGTTTCTTAATTGCCGGTTTGTCGGCCTACCGTATGCTGAAAGGTGATGACAAGCTAGCGCCAAAACTTGCCCTTAAAACCGCCACCTATACCGCAGCGGTGCTGATCCCTTTGCAAATATTTGCCGGTGATATGCATGGGTTGAACACATTAGAGAATCAGCCACAGAAGGTTGCCGCAATGGAAGGCTTATGGGATACCACTGAAGGCGCGCCCTTACTGTTGTTTGCTATTCCCGACGAAGAAAGCAGAGAAAATCACTTCGAAATACCGGTACCCAACGGCGCGAGCCTAATTTTAACCCATAAAATGGATGGCAAAATTCAAGGCCTAAACGACTTTGAAGGCGAGCATCCGCCAGTAGCACCTGTATTCTTCGGGTTTCGGGTGATGGTAGGCATGGGCTTTTTAATGTTGGCGGTTTCGTGGCTTGGCAGTAGTTATTTACTTAGAGGGAAATCTTTCCCACTTTGGCTCAAGCGAGTATTCGCTGGCATGGCATTCAGCGGCTGGATTGCAACCTTAGCCGGTTGGTATGTGACTGAAATTGGGAGGCAGCCTTATCTCGTCAGTGGTGTTTTACGTACTCAAGAAGCGGTAACAACACTTCCTCCTGCGAATATCGCTTTCTCGTTCACCATGTACGCCACAATTTATACAATTTTGCTGTTCGCTTATATGGGAACGCTCATGTTGATGTGTCGCCGCGCCGTTGAAATTGAAGAGATTTCTACGGAAGAGCGTGAAATGGCAAAAGCTAGCAAAATGTCGCCGGCTAACACTTAAGGAGCAGCTATGTTATTCGAAAATGTATCAGCAGAAACATTAGGGAATATTTACGTTGGCCTGCTTGGGCTGGCAGTATTGCTGTACGCTATTTTAGATGGTTACGATTTAGGGGTAGGTGTTTTAATACCGCCCCGAGAAGAAAAGTTTCGTGACGATATGATTGCGTCTATTGGGCCCTATTGGGACGCCAATGAAACGTGGTTGGTATTGGCCGTTGGGCTTCTGCTGATTGCTTTTCCCGAAGCACACAGTGAGGTGCTTCAAAGCCTTTATATTCCCGCAACTATAATGCTATTAGGGCTCATTTTACGTGGCGTCTCTTTTGATTTTAGGGCGAAGGTCGTTCAAGTGCATAAGCGTAAGTGGGATCTCACCTTTAAGTACGGTTCATTACTTACCACGCTGGCGCAAGGTTATATGCTAGGCATTTATGTAACCGGCTTGCGTACCGACTTATGGGCACAAGGCTTTGCCTTACTGTCTGCTATTGGTGTAACGGCTGCGTATGCGTTTATTGGCTCTTGCTGGTTAATATTAAAAGCAGAGAACAACTTACAAGCCAAAGCCTATTATTGGGCGCGCAGAGGATTGTTTGCGCTTTCTATAGGAATAGTAGCGGTTAGCCTAGCAAACTTAACCTTGCATGATGATGTGCGTGACTTGTGGTTATCATCCACTGTTGGCTATGTATTGATGGCTATTCCTGTTGCCTGCTTTTTATTACTTAGCTTATGTGGCGTGCTATTGAAAAAGCTACCTGATGCAGGCGGGAAAGGTGAATGGATGCCTTTTGCTATAGCACTAACGGTGTTTGTGCTTTGCTTCACCGCTTTTGGAGTAAGTTACTACCCGTTTGTCATACCAGGACACCTTACGGTACAAGATGCACTTAGCGACGCCAACTCACTTCGCTTCTTATTAGTGGGTGTCGTTATTGTAGTACCTTGCATTCTTGCCTA
Source organism: uncultured Alteromonas sp. (assembly GCF_963976965.1). NCBI lineage: Bacteria > Pseudomonadati > Pseudomonadota > Gammaproteobacteria > Alteromonadales > Alteromonadaceae > Alteromonas > uncultured Alteromonas sp. The sequence goes on along the minus strand of NZ_CAXBMP010000013.1, from coordinate 97,733 downwards.
CACCGCGATGGTATACAAAATATTTTCAGGTAAATCGGAAAAGCTTAGCTATTATTAGCGCCTTCCTACTAGTTAACCCTTGAAAACAATAATAGGCTCCTAACCACCTGGTTTCGGAGCCTTTTTTTCACCCGAAACATATTCAGCTCCTTGCAACTTCACTAGATCACTTTTTTTCTAATTTAGACCTCACACACTTGTAAACAAATAATTACACCAAAAATCAAACAAAATTCTTATATATTTCTTTTGTGACAGTGTTGACATAATAATTAAATATACGTATGCTTATTTTGGGCAGAATTAAAAGGAGACCATTATGAACAATGTAGTTAAATCATTTTCAAGGTTCTTCAGGCGTGCTCACCCCTATACAGTGGCTTACTATATAGGTCGGAAAAATGCTCAAAATATTTTAGGATGTAAGATCCAAAAGAAATCCAAGATTTTTGCTAGCAAGCAAACTGAAGAACAACAGCATTAGTAACGAAGGGCCCCTAACAGGGCCCTTCTTGCATTAGCCTATTTTAAATTGGTTCACATTAGCACTTAATCCATTTGCAAGTGCAGACAAATCTTCAGCCGCATCGTTTACCTGACTGTTGTTCTGAGACAGTCTATCTCCCAAATTCTTAAATTGATTAACACCATTTTTCGCTTCATTGGCCTGCAACTGTGAATGTTTCGCCAATACGGCCGCTTCTTCACTAACACTCACTAACGCCAAAATGCTTTGCGTTCCTGCTTCAAGGGTTGAGACCAAATCATTAGCTAACCCCACTGAGTCATGTGCCTTGTTTTGATTTGAGCTCATAGTAGATACTGCAGAGGTAATTGAAACCACAATTTTCTCAAGCATGGTATTAATTTCAACCGTGGACTGGTGGGTTCTTACTGCTAGTGTTCTCACTTCATCCGCAACTACCGCGAAACCTCTGCCAGAATCCCCTGCCCTTGCCGCTTCAATAGCAGCATTTAATGCCAGTAGGTTTGTCTGATCGGCAATTTCTGCAATGGTCTTCACTACACTTGAAACATTGTTCCCTTCAACTTGAAGGGTTTCTAGCATACTCGCCGTTTGCTCAATATCATTGGCCAAGTCAGAAATAGCGTCGGCGGTCTCTTTTACTTGTACACGACCTGCATCCACCTGTTTTGCGCTGTCTTGGGCTGCACTTGCTGCAGTTTGTGAACGCTGAAGGCTTTCCACCATGTCTGACTCTAACGAGTCCATAATGTTTACAAGGCCGGTAATATCGGTGAGTAAACTATCCACCGACGAACTTGACTGCTCTGTAGTTGTAGAGAGAGAATTCACCGCGCCCTCTATGCCAGAAACGGCGCCTTTCACTTCTTTCATACCCGCCTGAAACACAGATACCAAACCATGAATACTGTTGGTCATTCTACAAAGTTCATGGGTGCTTTGTTCTGGAAGGCGCGCTACTAAGTTCCTAGTTTTCGCTAAACTATCGAGCTTCTCAGCCATGCCTTCTATCGGCTGCGCAATTTGTTTTTTAGCACTATGGTAACCAGCCATGGCAACAGCAGCTAGAATAAGCACGAGAAAGTAAATAGTGAATTGACTGGTTTGTAACTGACTTCCTATCGCCTGAGAACGCTCACCGGCTTTGCTTGCCACCTGATTTCTTACTTCAATTAATGCGTTGTCAAAAACAGAGGCTAATTCATTAACTAACTGTAAATCGTCACGGGCACGATCCCAATCAACCCGCGAGGCAGACATAGTTGCTTGAAGTGAATCCATACTTGAAACTAGCGAATTGAACTGAGATTTAAGGGTATCACCGGCCATATAGCCTAATGCTTTGAATCCAGCATCAACGTTTTGCTCTAATTCTTGTTTTTGTTCATCAAAGGCATTGCCCGATAACGTTGTGCCATAAAGTGAGAAGCCAATTAACACAAGTTGCTTACTGTTACTTTGCACATTATCTAATGTACTTAACGCGGGTAAGGTTTCACTCACAAAAGTATCGACTTGGTGCGTGACCTGCTTGTTGTTCAATGTTAACACCACGGCAGCAATTAAGGTTGCGAGTAATATTCCTGCATAACCCGTTAAAATTCTTACTTTTATAGTGTTTAACATTGCATACTGCCTTCGGGGAAAAAATTAACGTAAAGTATTACTGTAGACACTTTGAAGCATAAACCAATAAAAAACTTATAATAGTGTCTTTAGCAACCCATAAGTAACCTAGACCCGAGCTCTGCCTTTTTACTTTCGTAAATCACAAAAAACGTAAGCATTATTAGGTAATTATTAAAGGTGAGTAAGCGGAAGTGCAGTGGTATATTTAAGCTGCTCCATGGCAAAACTAGAAGTGACATCGTTAAGATCAATCCCATTAACGAGTCTTTTATAAAAATGATCGAACGCAGCCATATCGGTTACCACCACTTTAAGCAAATAGTCGTACTCTCCAGACATGCGATAAAATTCTACCACTTCTTCAAACGATGAAGCATGCTTGGCGAAATCTGTTAACCACTTCCCGTCGTGACGTGCGGCTTTAATTTGCACAAATACCGTCATTGCCAAGCCTAATTTGTGCGCCTGTAATAATGCTACGCGACGGGAGATAACGCCTTGGGCTTCAAGCCGCTGTATACGTCGCCAGCAAGGCGTTGCCGTTAAGCCCACTTTCTCCGCAATATCTGCAACCGGCACGTCGGCATTTTGCTGCAACAGCAACAATATAGCCTTATCCACCCCATCAAGAGCAATATTTTTCATTACCTTTCTCTAAATTAGAATTATTTACCAAATCCAGCCTATCAAATGGGGAGTAATGAGTAAATTTCTCTTTTTCTAGCTGTCATTATTGAGTAAGACTGACTTATAGGTTTTTTGAAATGCTTGATTACGCGATAAATGCCATGCCTGGTGTGGTTGACGATATAACCCACACCATAGGAAACACACCATTAATACGCTTGAGTAAATTTGCTGCACGTCATAACGTAGATGCAACGCTTTTAGCCAAGGTGGAATTTTTCAATCCTGCAGGGTCGATAAAAGACAGACCGGCAATGGCCATGCTTACTGCCCTAATGGAAAGCGCTGCCTTTAATGAGAAAACCGAAATAATTGAAGCATCATCAGGAAACAACGGTGTGGCCTGTGCTTGGCTTTGCGCGATTTACGGCATTAAGCTGACAGTATGTATTCCAGAACATATGTCAATCGAGCGCCAAAAGCTAATACGCCACTATGGCGCACAGGTAGTGACTACACCGAAAGACCTTGGAACAAAAGGAGCTATAGAACGAGCTGCTGCACTTATCGAGCAAAACCCAAACGCAGTGGGTCTGTCCCAATTTTCAAACCACGCTAACCCTAACGCTCATGCCCAATCTACCGCTCAAGAACTGCTGCGCGATACTAATGGGCATATTGATATTGTGGTTGCGGGTGTAGGTACTGGCGGTACGCTAACTGGCTTAGCCACAAGCATGCGAACTCATATTCCTCATTTGAAAGTAGTCGCTGTAGAACCAGCAAGTTGTCCGGTGTTAAGCAAAGGGCATGGTGGCGTGCACAATATTCAGGGGTTGAGTTCAGGCCATGTGCCTGACGTGCTTGATGTAAGCCAGATTAATCAGATAATTACGGTAGAAGACGACGAAGCCATAGCCTACGCTCAGCAGATTGCTCGAGTAGAAGGCTTAGCGGTAGGGATTTCTTCGGGGGCTGCCCTGTTTGCTGCCGCTCAATTAGCTCAACAGCCTAGCAATAAGGGAAAAAACATCGTTGTCATTCTTGCCGACGGCGCTGAGCGTTACTTTTCTACCCCGTTATTCGCCGACTAACTGCGAATAACGGTGAGTAGCGGCGAATAACGGCGAGTAACGGCGAGTAACGGCGTAATTATTGGCAACCTACAAAGGTTGCCATTTATGCATTAACGCCACCAAGGTTGATTAAAGTCGACATCTTCAGGTGCTATTACAAATTCGTATGGCGGTTCGAAGGCTGCCCAAAAGCGTTCAGCCAAGGCTGCATCGACTACGTTGAACTTACCTGCGCTCGCGTATTCTTTCATTAGCGTTAAGTATGCTTCCACTGGCATGGAAGGGTTAGACTGCTCGAATATCACTACCCCGCCATAGGTGTTATATAGGTGTTTTTCTATTTGCCAGCGCTCTACTTGGGTTGATGCAATCTCATCAATACTGGCAGTGTCTTCAGCGCTAGTACTTTCCTTCAAATCACTATCTTCTTGCTGAGCATCTTTCTTAGCAGCTATTTTCTTATTGTTTTTTTCATATTCTGACCCAAACTTTTGCTTAAAAGCTTCCACCAAGGACTCGTCCACCTTGATATTGTTTTTGCTAGCATAGTCGCTGAGCACGGCTTCTATAATTTGGTTCGCTAGGTTAATAGCTCTCATCTGAGTAACAAGCTGCGTAACGTTGTCTGGCGCTTGCTTTCGAATTTTTGAAATAGTGTCTTGGTCGGGAGTAATGTCAGCTAAAGTAATCGGTTCACCAAAAAGCATGGCAATAGCATTAGCTTGGTTACTACTGGCGCTGCTGGCATTTTGGGTGCCTTTGGAAGTATTTTGTATATTACTGGATGATTGCGCGAATGGCGAAGAAGATATAAACGTGGTAGATAGAACAAAAGCGAAAAAAACACTATTCATCCTTAACATTAGCTAATCCTTTCATTAAGTTTATTACTGAAACAGTAAAGCACTTAATAGCGGGAAAACCAACTATATTAACGAATGTAGTGTTTATAAAAGAAAGAAAAACGGCGGTCTTTTCAGACCGCCGTTTTTGAATTTCTTAGATGGCGTGCACGTTAGCAGCTTGAAGACCTTTTTGACCTTCTTCTACTTCAAATTCCACGCGCTGACCTTCTGGAAGAGTTTTGTAACCGTCAGAAACGATAGCACGGAAATGAACGAATACGTCCTTACCGCCGTTATCTTGAGTTAGAAAACCATAACCTTTATCAGCGTTAAACCACTTAACGGTGCCTGTAACTTTAGACATGTCGTATAGACCTCAAATATCATATTAAATTGCGCAATAAGCGCGTATAGCGAGTGTCTTTAATAGGCGGAGTTGGTCTTACTTACGAATGGGCAACAACTTACTACAAATCACAAGGTAACTTGAGCGGTTTTACATATAGCAAATAATTTCATATCTCGTCTATTTAAAGACTTTTGGCTTAAAGCCAAAGCAACTATAACACTCTTCGAACTGATTAATATACAATTTATTCACTAAAAAATGCATTTCATAAAAATTTCACCCGAGCGTAACAGTCGCTACCGGTTCTTACGCCATGCAAATACCCAACAGAGGGATCCTACACCGGCAGAAAGCGCTGGGAAATACCAGTTCAATTCATACATGGGTAAGATAGCCGACAACAAGATAAAGGTAGCTCCCGTTACACCCCATTGGATGGATTGCGCGCTCTTTTTCTGCTGATCTAGTAAAGCAAGTTGTGCGCGTTGTTGTTGCAAAGGAAGCCGCTTAACTTGCTGTAGGCTGTCGTAAAGTAAATCCGGCATTTCTGGTAGCTTTTCAGACCAAAACGGCAGGTTTGCTTTTACCTTACCCAGCATGGCTTTCACGCCAATTTGCTCGCGCATCCAATTTTCTAAAAATGGCTTTGCGGTTTTCCATAAATCTAATTGCGGATAAAGCTGACGCCCCAACCCTTCAACATAAAGCAGCGTTTTTTGAAGCAGAACTAGCTGAGGTTGCACCACCATATTAAATCGACGGGCAGTATTAAATAATTGTAGTAACACATTACCGAACGATATTTCCGCAAGGGGCTTTTGAAAGATGGGCTCGCAGACCGTGCGAATCGCCATTTCAAACTCATCAATATTGGTGTCGTTCGGCACCCAACCAGAGTCGGCGTGAAGTTGCGCTACCTTGCGATAATCTCGGTTAAAAAACGCAATAAAATTTTCTGCTAAATAACGCTTATCTTCACGGTTTAACGTGCCCACAATGCCAAAGTCGATAGCAATGTATTTAGGGTTTTCTGGATGCTCGGTAGAAACAAAAATATTACCTGGGTGCATATCAGCATGAAAGAAGCTGTCGCGGAATACTTGGGTAAAGAAGACCTCTACGCCGCGCTCCGCCAGCTTTTTCATATTAGTGTTTTGTGCTAGTAAGGCATCTATATTTGAAATAGGTAGCCCATATATGCGCTCCATCACCATTACATTGCTGTGACAATAGTCGCTGTATATTTTAGGTATGTATAATGAATCTGAGCCTTCAAAATTCCGCCCTAATTGAATGCCACTTGCCGATTCACGTAGTAAGTCCAGTTCATCCACTATGGTTTTACGATATTCCACCACCACTTCAACAGGGCGAAGGCGTTTGCCATCTGGCAGCCATTTTTGCAGCACTGACGCTAAACTAAAAAGCAGCTCCATGTCGGCCACAATTGTTTCACGAATATCGGGGCGTAAAACCTTAACCACCACATCTTCATTATTCGCTTTTAATTTTGCAGCATGCACTTGCGCAATAGAGGCTGACGCCAGAGGCGCTTCATCAAACTCACTAAATAATTCGGATAGATGGGTTAGACCAAGGGAGGTTTTAATAATCTTTTGTGCCGCTTCTGACGAAAACGGAGGCACTTTGTCTTGCAGACGAGCAAGTTCATTAGCAATAGCAGGATGGAGCAAGTCTCTGCGGGTCGATAGCATTTGGCCAAACTTGATAAAAACCGGGCCAAGGCTTTGCAGTGCGAGCGTAATGCGCTCACCGGCAGTCTTATCTTTGTGTTTATTGCGGATCCAAAAGATGCTGTGACGCATAAGGCGTGCGTACCATGGTAGCCATTTCGCAGGGATAAGGTCGTCTAACCCATGCTCTAACAACACCTTATTTATCTTATACAACCTAACAATGCGCATGCTTGTCTCTTAAATTGATTTTTGTTCTAGCTGAAGTAAGCGGGCATCTAATCGCGCTACATCGTCACGTAGTGCGTTCACTTCATCACTAAAATGTAATACCGCTAATTTAGGCGCTGCTATTTGCTTTTCTTCTATCAAGGCATTGCTAGCGACTTTATTAAACTCAGACAGGGCACCCGTGGCTTTACGTTTAATAGCACTAAACCAGCTCATCGTTTGATGGGCAACCACATCGTTGGTTTTGGCAGCCAGAAGTTCTTCTACATCTATATCTAGCTGCTGAAATAAACCGCTAACCTGCTGAGCCACAGCAAGTTCGCCCTCAACCTGTAATTTTTTTTGTTGAATAAGGCGGGTTAGCTGATTGGTGTGCTTTAATTCAGGCAGGGTATCTAAGGATGTTTTAATACAGCAGTCTTTATGATTTAGCGTAGCTATTGTGTCTTCGAACGGCTCATGTAGGGTCAGCACATCTACTTGCTCAGAAAATACAAGCACTACAGCAAATGGCAAGGGGTCTACATAAGCAATAAGTCGCGCGCCTTTCAGCGAAGCCATTCTGGCAACGCTGTCTGGATCTAACGCTAAAATTTTATTCGCAGCCGTTTCAATAACGGCACTTACCAATGCTGACGTTGGCATTAAAACTTATAGCCTCGGTGCAGTGCTACAATTCCACCCGTTAAGTTTTGGTAGTCACACTGGTCAAACCCCGCGGTTTCGAACATACCTTTCAGGGTTTCTTGATCAGGGTGCATACGAATGCTTTCTGCCAAGTATTGATAACTCTCGGCATCGTTAGCCACTAACTGGCCCATTTTTGGCAATATATGAAACGAATACGTGTCGTAAAGCTTACTTAATTGCTCTGACGTTGGCTTAGAAAACTCCAACACCAATAGTCGACCACCCGGCTTTAACACTCGGTAAATTGAATTAAGTGCATTTTGCTTCTCGGTCACGTTTCTAAGACCAAAAGCCATGGTCACTACGTCGAAGTGGTTGTCGGGGAAAGGCAACGCCTCTGCATCTGCTTGAACGTAATCAATATTGCTAACTAGTCCGCGATCTCTTAGTTTATCGCGGCCAACTTTCAGCATCGATAAGTTAATGTCGGCCAAGGTTACGTTGCCCGTAGGGCCAACAAGACGAGAGAATTTTGCGGTTAAATCGCCAGTACCACCAGCGATATCAAGCACTTTTTGCCCTGCACGCACACCTGAACAATCAATGGCAAAGCGCTTCCATAAACGGTGCACACCCATCGACATTAAATCGTTCATGACATCGTATTTAGCGGCAACAGAATCGAATACATTGGCTACTAACGACGCTTTTTGGTTTTTCTCAACCTGCTTAAAGCCGAAATGAGTAGTAGGTGCATCCGATGCCTCTGTGGGCGATGTGTTGTTATGGTTGTCGCTCATGGCATTCCTGCATTAGTGATTCATAGTAAAGGCTGAAGTGTATCGGATTGTAGCGCCCAGCAACAGTATTTACCTTATGCTAAATACTGGTTTGTGCCCCAACTAAACGCAATAATAACGCTTATTTCTTGTAACGTGCGGCCACTTTCTTGATGCCACTGTGCAAAAGCCGCATTTGCAGCGGTTAAGCTTTTCTTGCTAGTGAGGCCGCCATCGATAATATCGTGCTTTCTTAAGTAGTCTTCAACATCTCGTGAAAACAAGAAGGTATCTACCCCTAACGCCCGCAGCATGTAGGGGCCGGTGTTCCCCCCGAGTCTCGACCCACGTTTCTTTAACGTGGTCCATAAATCGGTAATATTACTGGCGTCGAATGTAGCCACGAACTGACCGAAGCTGCCGTGCTCACGGCTAATGTCTTTAATGAACATGGCGTTATCGCGAACGGTCATTACTTTTTTGTAATTACGCACGATGCGTTTATCAGACGCTTTCTGCTCTAACATTTCATCAGGCATCAGCAGCACTTTTTCGACATCAAAACCAAAAAATACAGTTTCAAACTCAGGCCACTTTTTCTCGATTACTCGCCAAACAAAGCCTGACTGAAACACTTGCTTCGTCATGGCTGCTAAAAACCGATCGTCCGGTATTTTGGCAACCTGCTCAGAGGAAAGCGGCGCTGAAAGCATGCTTTCAAGCGCCTTTTCACCACCTTTTCGCTTACATGCCCGCTGGTAAATGGTGGAGAAAGATTCTATTCCCATGGTTATCTACCCTAATGCTAATTAGCCACGAATGCCGCTATGGCGAAGTAAGGCATCTACGTTTGGCTCCCTGCCTCTAAAGGCAACGAATAAGTCCATAGGCGCACGGCTTCCACCCATTTCAAGTATATTTTCCAAAAATGCTTTACCCGTCTCTCGGTTAAAAATACCATCTTCTTCAAATTTACTGTAAGCATCGGCAGATAACACTTCTGCCCATTTGTAGCTGTAATACCCTGCTGCATAACCACCAGCAAAAATGTGCCCAAAGCTATGCTGGAAACGATTAAATGCAGGAGGTGTATTAACGGCAACTTCAGCGCGCACGCTATTAAGAATGGCTTGTACATCAACATTGTCGCCAGACTCGCTATGCAATAAGAAATCAAACAAACTGAATTCCAGCTGACGCACCATTTGCATAGCGGCTTGGTAATCTCTGGCAGCTAACATTCTGTCAAGTAAATCAGCGGGTAAGGGTGCCCCCGTCTCATAGTGACCCGAGATAAAGTTAAGTGCATCTTCTTCCCAGCACCAGTTTTCTAAAAACTGACTCGGTAGTTCTACGGCATCCCACGGCACACCATTAATACCAGATACACCAGCCACCGACATTTTAGTTAGCATGTGGTGTATGCCGTGTCCGAATTCATGGAAAAGGGTAACCACTTCATCGTGCGTGAATAAGGCAGGCTTATCCCCTACTGGGGCATTAAAGTTACAAGTGAGATACGCCACAGGTAACTGTAATTCTCCGTCTAACTTTTCTCGGCGAACACGGCACTCATCCATCCACGCACCACCCCGCTTTTTAGCGCGAGCGTATAAGTCTAGGTAAAAACTACCGCGCAGCGCATCTGCACTATCGGTAATAGTGAAGTAACGTACATCTTTATGCCATGTATCAATGCCTGGCTGTTCAATGATTTTAAGGCCATACAATCTATGCACCACTTCGAACAAACCCGACAAAACTCTGTCTTCAGGAAAATACGGACGCAGCATTTCATCTGAAATGGTGTACTTTTCCTGTTTCAGCTTCTCACTGTAGTAAGGTAAGTCCCACGCGTTAAGCTCTGTTACCCCGTGGGTATCTTTCGCGTATGCTCGTACTTCTTCTAACTCTTTTTCTGCCTGCGGCTTCGATTTAGCAGCCAAATCACGTAAAAAGCCGGTAACTTGGTCAGTCGATTCGGCCATTTTGGTGGCAAGGGAGCGTTCAGAATAACTGCTAAAACCGAGCAGCTGCGCAATTTCACTGCGAAGAGCCAGTGTTTGTTGAATGATGTCGGTGTTGTCCCACTTGCCTGCATTCGGGCCTTGATCTGACGCCTTTGTTGCATAAGCGCGATACATTTCTTCTCGTAACGCTGCATTATCTGCATAAAGCATAACCGGTAAGTAAGAAGGAATATCTAATGTGAATAGCCAGCCTTGTAAGTCTTTTTGATGTGCCGCTTGTGCTGCTGCATCGCGGGCTGATTCTGGCATACCAGAAAGGATGGCTTCGTCAGTGACATGCTTGCTCCACCCCATGGTGGCGTCCATCACATTATTTGAAAATGTAGATGACAGTTCGCTTAACTTCGCTTGAATATCTGCATAGCGTTTCTTTTCCTCGCTTGGCAGTGCCACCCCACTCAAGGTGAAATCGCGAATAGCATTATCAATAACTTTCTGACGCTGTTCATCTAGCTCAGCATATTCGTTTGAGTCTTTTATCGCCACGTATGCATTATACAAGCCTTCGTGCTGACCTACCCAAGTACCATATTCTGATAGCAAAGGTAAGCAAGCATCATGAGCTTCTCGCAGTTCGTCGCTACTCACCACTGAATTCATGTGAGAAACCGGTGACCACATCTTACTTAAATTGTCGTCTACCTCTTCTAAGCGCAATACCAAGTTCGCATAAGAGTAATCTTTAGATGCAACCACCTCATCAATTTCAAGCTTACATTTTGCTATCGCTTTTTCGATGGCTGGCTTTATCTGCGCGGGCTTAATAGATGAAAATAAGGGCAAACCATCTACCAATTCAATTGCTGGGGTCGTCATAATCCGTCTACTCTTTTCAGTTCGTATAGCAAGTTATGTTGGGGTTGTTCGCAATAAAAACAAGCGCTGTGATTGCTCTAGATAACAGTGATATTTTTGCGTTCTATACTAGGTTTACTATAAATGCTAAGCGAGCAGATCAAATGTTGAGTAATTCTTTCTTTTTATTTGCTACATGAAAAGTTTGTAACTCACTAATTCAGCAGCTAAAAACGCTTTAATAGAGTGTCGCAAATGTCACATTCACTACTTTTGTCTAAATTGTGAACACCCCTATTCAGTGCTATAACGTTACAAGTTGGCATTAGGAATTGAGCAATGAAGACATTAACATCAGGTGAAATCGCAACCTACTGCGATGTAAACCTTCGCACCGTGATTCGGTGGATAGAAAGCGGAAAACTCAAAGGGTTTAAGCTGCCCGGTCGTGGCAACAATCGCGTGCTAGTATCTGACTTTGTTTCCTTTCTTGAACACCACAACATTCCTATCCCAGACGATCTCCAAAGTGAGATATCACCTTCAATTCTTATTGTTGATGATGAAATGCCAGTGGCAAAGTCCATTCAAAGAGTGGCACGCCGTGGGGGATTCGAAAGCCATATTGCTACGGGTGGGTTTCAAGCTGGCATTATGTTGAGCCAGTATAACTCTAAGTTGATGACCCTCGATTTAAGTATGCCTGGCATGGATGGTTACAGCGTTATCCAGTTTGTTAGAGAACAGCCTAAGTATAAAAATTTAAAAATTTTAGTCATTTCTGCACTTGACGATATCAGTCTAGACCGAGCTATCGAACTAGGTGCAAATGCAGCACTTTCAAAACCATTTACTAATAGCGAACTAATCGAAACCATCGAAAAGTTCATGATTGAGTAAGTTCATTATAAGTGTACTTGGCCAGTTTTTTATTAGGGCCTTTTAAATGAGTGAGTTTGGGGTGAATCATAGTGGAAAAATCAATGTTTCAAGCTGCACGTCGTATATTTGCTTTTTTAGCACTCGCATTGTTCGCCTCTTTTGGTGCATGCAATACGTTAACGCTTGGCATAGTGCCACAACAGTCTGCGAAGAAGCTTGCTGAAACCTGGCAACCGCTTATCAACTATATCTCTGAACATGCCGACATTGATGTGGTGTTTAAAATAGCGAAAGATATACCAACCTTCGAACAAAGGCTGGCCGAGGGTGAGTACGATATTGCCTACATGAACCCTTTCCACTTTGTGGTATTTCATGATTCGGTTGGCTATCGCGCGCTGGCCCGTCAAAAAGATAAGCGAATTAAAGGCATTATTGTTGTGAATGCCAATAGCACTATTACGTCACTTGACGATCTTAACGGTAAAGAAATAGCCTTTCCCTCTCCTGCTGCATTCGCTGCCACCATTATCCCTAGAGCATATTTGAAACAGCAGGGCATTCTTTTTACGCCACGTTATGTACATTCTCATGACTCGGTGTACCTTAATGTGCAACGCGGCTTTTTTAACGCGGGTGGCGGTATAATAAGAACCTTAAATGGCGTTGATGAAAATACACGCAGTGCTTTTCGTGTTTTATGGGAAAGTGATGGGTATACCCCTCATGCAATAGCAACTCACCCTCGAATAACTGACACTCAGCGAGAGGCACTATTGAATGCGTTGCTTACTCTGTCAGAGGATAAAGACAATCATCAGCTATTGAAAAATATTGGCTTTAAAGGCTTTATGTCGTCTGCAGATGAAGATTGGGACGACATACGAGCCTTGGGCATTACCTCATTAGCAAGGCCGCAATTGTGAAAAAAGAAGCGTTGCTCTCGTTATCGCTACGAACCAAAACTATTGTTGGGGTGGCACTTATTGCTGCCATTTTGTTTTTAATTCTTATCACAACCGTATTTAAACTATTAAATGACTTAGTCGACACCAGTGTTGATACGTCTGCTCAAACTACTACCAACCTGTTTGTGTCCACCGCAAAAAATGCTTTTTTAAGCTACGACCTCGCTTCGCTAGAGGCAGATGCAACTGAAATGCTTTCAAACCCTAATATCAGTTATGTTCGGGTTCTCGATAACAACAACAATGTATATGTGGAAAAAGGTGAGCCAGAGGCGCTCAATCACCCCTTTCAGCTAGACAGCGATGTAATGAGTGCAGTGGATGGTATATACGATACCGCTGCTGATATTAAAGTTGGCGAGACCTTATTTGGCAGAGTAGAAATAGGCCTTGATGTTGATTCTATTAATCAGTCGGTAAAACGGGTACGCACTTGGACATTAACACTTGCCGCCATAGAACTGGGCCTTATTGCATTGTGCTCATTCTTGCTTGGGTCTTACCTAATGTCGCAGCTAAAGCAGCTACGTGCAGGTGCTAGGCATTTAGGGGCGGCGGTTAAAGATAAAAATTACCAGAACATCTCTGTAAAAGTGCGCGGCAAAGATGAACTCAGCGAACTGGCTGAAGCCTTCAATCAATTGGTTGAGCTTTTAAAAGAAGAAAATACGCATCGCGAGCGTGTTGAAGGTGAACTAAAAGAACTAAATAGCTTACTAGAGGTAAAAGTTAAACAACGTACCTCATTGTTAAATCAAAAAAACTTCCAGCTTGAAGAAGCAAATAAAGACTTAAAAGAAGCACAGGTCCAATTGTTACAAGCAGAAAAAATGGCATCGGTTGGTCAGTTGGCTGCGGGTGTAGCACATGAAATCAATAACCCAGTAGGGTTTGTGAATAGCAATATGCATACGCTTAGCGAATATGTATCCACCTATCAAATGATATTCCAACAGCTTAATGATGTGCTCTTAAAAGACACCGCTATCCATCAGGATGAAGCGATAAAACAGCTGCGCAATATTATACAGCAGCAAGACATGGAATTTATCAACAGCGACATCTCTGAACTCATCACCGATTCGAAAGACGGTTTGATTCGGGTGGCCGAAATAGTTAAAGGGCTAAAACTGTTCTCGCGCGTAGACAGTGATGAGATGCAATCTTACAACCTAAATGATTGCGTTCGAACCACCCTAGCGATGGTGAACAACCAGCTAAAATACATATGCAGCGTAGAAACCCATTTAGGGTCGATTCCCCATATCATGATGAACATGGGTAAAATTTCGCAAGTGGTGACCAACCTGCTTATTAATGCAGGCCAAGCCATCGAAAGCACCGGCGTACAGGGCACCATTACCATTACGACGCGTGAATTCGATGGTAACGTTGAACTAAGTATACAAGACACTGGTTGCGGTATTGAATCGAGCCATCTAGATAAATTATTTAATCCGTTCTTTACTACTAAACCAGAAGGCCAAGGCACCGGACTTGGACTTTCTATTTCTTTCGGCATTGCTCAAGAGCACGGCGGTACGCTCCATGCATCAAGTAAAGATGGGGAAGGAAGCTGTTTCACGTTATGCCTACCAATACATAACCCGTTAGATGACAACGCCGAAGATTCTTTTCAGGACGATTCACTATGAATGATACCACTGACCAAAACGCCGACGTGTACACTGTTTTATTTGTCGACGATGAACCTAATATTCTTCGCGCCATTAAGCGCGCGCTCTTTTCTTTAAAGGTCAACTTATTGCTGGCTGACAGTGGCGCAAAAGCGCTAGAGATCATGAAAGAAAATGAGGTTCATGTGATCATTTCCGACATGAAGATGCCACAGATGTCTGGCGCTGAATTACTGCAGCAAGTTGCAGAGTTGTACCCTGAAAGTTATCGGTTGGTGCTAACCGGTTATGCCGATATAGAATCTACTATTAAAGCGGTTAACGAGGGAAAAATTCATCGTTATTTGCAAAAGCCCTGGGACAACAAAGAGCTTATATCTGCCATTGAAGATGGGTTAGAACGCGTAAAATTAAAAAATGAAAATACTCGGTTGCAAAAATTAACACGTCTGCAAAATCGTAAATTAAAAGAAGTGAACACGTCGCTTGAGCAAATGGTACATAAGCGTACTCGCCAGATTAAAGCGGCACTGAACAAGATTGAAAAACATAATCTTGCAATGGAACAAGTACTGTTTAATGTTATTAGCATTAACCCGAACATAGATGGAAAGTTTGCCATTGAAGTGAGCGAACTTGCCGCTAAGTTAGCGAAGTATCTTCAACTCCCTCCCGAAGAAGTTAAACGCATTAGCTATGCGGGTTTAATCTGTGAGCTGGGTTTGTTGGGGCTAAGTACAGATGATTTTCTAGCGCCGTTTGCGAAGCTGAAGTATCAACAGCAACAGAACTACTTAGATCAAACCAAACAAGCTGCGCTCATGCTCGCGCCAGCCACTGAATTACAGCCAGTGTCAGACATGATTGAATTTCAATTCGAGCATTATAACGGTGCTGGCCCCCGTAATGTGGTGGCGAAAGAAATTCCCATAGGTGCCCGTATAGTCTCAATAGCTAGAGATTACTGGCGCTTAGTCACTGGCCGCATGAGCGGTGAAGAGATGACACCGCGGGATGCCAAAGCCGAAATGAAAAAGCATACCAACACACGGTATGACGGTGAAATTCTATCCTTCTTACTTGCAGACGACGACGTGAGCACGTCAAAATATATTTACAACACGATGAAAGCCTCTCAGCTAAAAGCAGGTATGGTATTGGCTAAAAATTTATATAATGACAGCCATATTCTTATACTGCCTGAAGGGCATATTTTCACCGACGCCACTATTCAAAAGCTGACTCAATTTGAAGAAGAGCGTCGTCGTGCATTCAGTATTTTGATTGAGCCAGATACGCCGTTAGATGAAACCGAAGAAGGGGCTGCGCCTCAAGACACGTGATCTTAAGTGTATCTGTGGCAGTACTCATAAAACTGGAATAAAGAAGCACTAAGGCAATTAGTGCTTCTTTGTTTTTTTGTAACAGATACCCACGATAATGAAATCTTCTACCTTGCACCTCGGTCTCTTAAACGCGTATACAGTGTGTATTCCTTCAATTTCGTGTCACAATAAATGACAATTTTAGGCCTAACGGATAATAAGGCGGTTAACATGAAACATTTTGATTATATCTGCATAGGCGGCGGGAGTGGCGGCATTGCGTCTGCAAACCGTGCCGCCAAGCATGGTAAAAAAGCAGCCATTATTGAAGCTAAAGATATTGGCGGCACCTGCGTTAACGTAGGCTGTGTGCCTAAAAAAGCCATGTGGTACGGCGCACAAGTTGCCGAAGCTATTCACCGCTACGCACCAGAATATGGTTTTGATATCACTGTAAACCACTTCAGTTGGGATAGCCTAATTGCCAGCCGCCAAGCTTATATCGAACGCATTCATGCATCCTATGATCGCGCACTTACGGCTAACGACGTAACCCTTATTCGTGGTTTTGCTAAGTTTGTAGATAACAACACTATTGAAGTGGATGGTGAAACCTATACCGCAGACCATATTACCATTGCCACTGGTGGCCGCCCTGTCATTCCTGATATTCCTGGCGCTCAGCACGGTATTAACTCAGATGGCTTCTTTGCACTAAAAGAACAACCTAAAAAAGCGGTTGTAGTAGGTGCAGGTTACATTGGCGTTGAGCTTGCTGGCGTATTGCATAGCTTGGGTACAGAAACCCACTTAGTAGTGCGTAAACATGCTCCGTTACGTAACTTCGACCCTATTATTCACGAAACCTTGGTTGATATGATTCATGCTGAAGGCTGCACATTACACAACCACGCCAGCGTTGAAAAAGTAGAACGCGGTGAAGGTAAGCACCTTTCAATTCATCTTACAAATGGTGAAGTCCTTGAAGCAGACTGCCTAATTTGGGCCATTGGCCGCGAACCATCCACCGATGTGATAGCGATTGAAAATACTGATGTTGAGCTTTCTGAAAATGGCACCGTGAAAGTAGATAAGTACCAAAACACGACAGCCAAGAACATCTATGCTGTGGGTGATATTACTGGTGAAGCCGAATTGACGCCAGTGGCAGTAAAAGCAGGCCGCTTACTAAGCGAACGTTTATTCAATGGCCAAGAAGACGCGCACATGGATTACTCCATGATCCCCACCGTAGTATTTAGCCACCCGCCTATTGGCACCATGGGTTTAACTGAACCAGAAGCCATTGCAGAATATGGTGAGGATAAGGTTAAAGTGTACTCATCAAGTTTCGCCTCTATGTACACTGCAGTAACTCGTCATCGTCAAATGACCAAAATGAAATTGGTGTGTGCAGGCGAAGATGAAAAAGTGGTTGGCCTTCACGGTATTGGCCATGGTATGGATGAAATTCTACAAGGCTTTGCAGTAGCCATAAAAATGGGCGCCACCAAAGCCGATTTTGATGCATGTGTGGCCATTCACCCTACTAGTGCTGAAGAATACGTTACTATGACCTAGGTCGTCCAACTAAGCTCAGGTTAGCCAAGCTTAGTAAAACGCTAGCGTACTTTTAACGTACTTGGAAAATGAAAGGCGATAATCAATATGTTGATTATCGCCTTACTTTTACATTCTTTCTAACGTAACAGGCACACCGTTTAATACACCATTACCCGACAGAGTATCTACCTGCATTTCGTCTGTCAGTATATTGGTATTAACACCAGGGTATTGGCTAGCGACACCCAGTTTTATTCCCTTCTTATTGTGCCCCCAACCATGGGGAATAGAGACCACGCCTGGCATAATAGAATCGGCAATTTCTGCCTCTACCAATAGCTCTCCCACTCTTGACGTGACTTTAACCCTATCGCCTTCGTTCACATCATATTTAGCGGCATCTATGGGGTGTAACTGTAGCGTACAGCGATTGTTTCCCTTCACCATTCTATGGCTATTGTGTAACCAAGAATTGTTCGTTTTAATATGTCGCCTGCCAATCAATACTATTTGATTTTCGTTACGCTTCTGGTCGAAAATATGCGTCTTTACGCGGGCAATATCTGACATAAAGTAATTAAAATTTAAGTCTATTTTTTTATTCTCATGAAAAATAGCGTCAGGCAGTGCAGGTTGCAACGGCCCAAGGTCGATGCCATGTGGATGCGCTTTCAGCTTATCTAGCGACAAGTTATAGCCTTCATTACCAATGCCGTTAGCGTTTTCACTGGCACTGGAATTTGCACTAGCATGGGCCCCGTATCGGCCGCTTTTTAATAAATCGTCTATCACACCTTTTGGCTGTTTTTGCCATAGTGTTTGATAGTGCGCGGTACTTTAGCCATTTAATTTATCTAGGCGCTCTGCCAGCGATAGATATATCTGCCAATCTGTTAATTGATCATCGTCTATGTCTACCACTGCCTCAGAATAGGTAGCGTAGTTTCTTACCGCAAAATTATGAAAAACCACATCATAGTGATCCCGCTCTAATGGCGTAACGGGAGGTAATATAATATCTGCATGTCGGGAGGTTTCAAAGTAGTTGGCCTTCACAATATTGGTGATGGAATGGATAAAATACTGCAAGGCTTTGTTGCAGCAACTAAAGATGAGCTCTACTAAAGCAGATTTCGATGCCTGCGTGGCAATTCACCCTACTAGTGCCGAAGAGTTTGTTACTGTGCAGCGATTTAGCCATGTAGTTTTGTAAAAATGAATCATGAGCTAAAACATTAACATCAATGATAACTAGGTCGGTACGCTAACGCGGCGCCAGCCTACTTGCGTTGGTCTACTCCCTAACACTATCCCCTTACCCAGTTACCACTTTTCCTTCGAAACCGCACTTTCCCGGCTGCCCCACACACTTGAATTTTATTATTCTTTATGTTAAGAATACTAATATAATAAATAAAACTAATAAAAACCAATGTGTTATAAGTTTAAACTATAATAAGCTTATGAAATAGCGTTGCCTGCCTATTTTTCTTAATTTTAGAGTGCAACCATGAAAAATTTATCCTTAGATTTCTTACGTTCGTTTGTAACGATAGCGCAAACAGGAAGCTATACGTTGTGTGCGGAACGATTAAAACGAACTCAGCCCGCCATTAGCTTGCAGATTAAAAAGCTAGAAGAGATTGTAGGGGAAAAGCTTTTTTCACGAGAAGGAAATCGAATAACGCTGACGTTAGCAGGAAACAAATTGCTAGAGTTTGGTATGAAGATCCTCCTACTGAATGATCAAGCCATGGCTGAATTTGGTCGACCTCAAGTAAGTGGAAATATAAAGCTTGGGATACCTAGCGAATTCTCTACCACTTTAATGCCTAAAATTATCAGGCGGTTTACCCAATCTTACCCAGAAATATCAATGGAAGTGCATTGTGCTTTGAGTAAAGACCTGCTTTGTGAACCGTTAAAAAATCAATTTGATTTAATTCTATCGTTACAAGAAGTACCGGATACAGATCAGGATGGATATATCGTTACCGACCAGTTGGTTTGGGTAGGTAGCCAGCGTTTTGTTAACAGTATTCCCGAAAAGTTACCTCTTATTGCTGCCCCAGCGCCTTGTATTTACCGTAACCGGGCTACCAACTTATTGGGTAAACATTCAAAACAGTGGCAAATCGTCTATACCATCGGCGACTTAAATGGCATTCAAACCGCTATTAATGAGGGTCTAGGTATAACAGTACTAGCGAAAAGTACTGTTCCCAAAGAACTCCACATTTTATCTCCTTCCCCGGCATTACCCGAACTAGGGCATATTGGCGTTTGCTTGGTGAACCCCCAAAAAGTACGCTCAGAAGCTATTGAATTATTAGCTAAAACAATCCAAACAGAATTAGCGGCTTGTTAACCTACAAAGCCTGTGGCTGGCAATGTCACAACGATAAGAAGAACGATTAACGCCACTAATAACTTCATTAAGCTTACATCTTCTTCTAACTGCTTACAGCTTTTACATTTACTGACTTCTTGGCTATTCATAAGCGTTCCTTTTCATCTTACTTTTTTCTGAATTGGACCTTACTATTACCCTACCTATACTCTATTAAATTGAGCATAGGTAGGGCTGTTACTTACTTATTTACTATCACGAACCATTGGGTAATCAATATTTAGTTGCTCTAAATAAGTATCATACTTATCAGGGTTGTAATAAAAGGCTTTCATCTTTTCTCTGTACTGCTTCATTATCCCCTCGTTCAAATGAATTTGAGGCGTGTCGCCTTCGCGCAATAAAGATTCATACTTAATATCATTTGTTTGCACGTTATCAAAGTAATCTTGCATTTCTGGGAGCAACTCAGGGTTAGTGAACAAGTCCACCATATTCATTGCATGGGCTTTTGCACCAGCAATAATTCCTTTATGCGCAATGGGGGTAGCCATTGAAACCGCGTTCGCCCAATTATGTCCGGGTAAATTCGGAATATTAGCTGGATACAACATAAAGATAGTTGGTACTGTCCACGCTATGTCGCCCACATCATCAGAGCCGCCACCGGTTAATTTATCTTGGGGAGGTGGCTCTCGCATAGGCATAATCTCTTCGGCCAAACCAATAACCTCGGCACCAATTTCTTTTTGTAACGCTTTGGCTAGTTTGATGTCGTCATCAGACCATTCCGGCATACCTACTTTTTTGATATTTTCCAGAGCAGCAAGGGCTAACGGTTTATTAAAATGTCCAGGCCATGCGGTGCCCATTACAACAGAATCCCATGTGGTATTGCTCATCATGGCCGCACCTTCAGCCATTTTGTCGCCAACTTCCCATAACGCCTTAATATGTGGATAGTCAGTTTCGCGGAAAAAATACCAAGACGACGCTTTTTGCGGCACAACGTTAGGTTGGTCGCCGCCATCAACAATTACCGAATGCGTGCGTTGCGCTAAACGTAAATGCTCACGTCGATAGTTCATGCCCACACTCATCAACTCAACAGCATCGAGGGCACTTCTTCCACGCCACGGAGAACCCGCGCTATGGGCAGATTCACCATAAAAATTATACTTAACAGATACCATTCCGGACATACCAGGATTACCATAGAAAGTACCGAAGCCGTTACCAACGTGAGAATATAAAACAGCATCAACATTGTCGAAGTACCCTTCACGAACGTAGTACGCTTTCGTGGCAAGCTGCTCTTCTGCTATTCCCGGCCATAAAACAATAGTGCCTTCAATATCATTTTTGGTCATGTACTCTTTCATTGCTAGCGCAGCAATAATATTTACCACTTGGCCAGAATTATGGCCTTCTCCATGACCAGGAGCTCCTTCAACAATGGGGTCGTGATACGCAACACCCGGTTTTTGCGATGCCTTTGGAATACCATCAAGATCTGTTCCCAATGCGATAACAGGTTTACCTGAACCCCATGTGGCATACCAAGCAGTAGGAATACCCGCAATGCCTTTTTCAATATCGAAGCCTTCTTCTGCGAGCATCGCGGTAAGGTACGCAGATGTTTCTACTTCTTGAAAACCTAACTCACCAAAAGAGAAAATCATATCGTTCATAACTTGCGCTAGCTTTGCCTGCTTATCTATTTCAGCAACAAGTTTTGTCTTTGCCTCTTCTCTTTCTTCCTCACTTAATGTGGTAGCAGAGCTACCCACCGCCATTAAATTTAGCGCTAATACCGCCGCGTAAATATATTTCATACTATTCTCCAACATCGGAGCGAACAAATGTTCGCCCCTGTTATAGCGTTACTCTTTTATCGTAGGGTACGTAATACCAAGTTGCTCTAGATAGGTATCGTACTTTGATGAGTCGTAATAATACTCAGTCATATCACCACTAAACTCAGCCATAATCTCTTTGTTTAGGTGGGTAGCGGGTCTATCTTGCTCGCGTAAAAGTGGAGTATATTTACCGTTTTTCGTTTGCTCATTTTCATAATAATCCCAGGCACTTTTCATTAAGCTTTCGTCAGTAAGCAAATCGAACAGTGTTAGGGCTTGCGCTTTTGCACCGGCCACTACGCCTTTGTGGGCGATAGGGGTGGCCATAGCGACTGCGTTAGACCAGTTATGCCCTGGTAGGTTAGGAATATTAGCCGGATAACGAAGAGTGATGGTAGGTACTTGCCATGATATATCACCAATGTCATCAGAGCCGCCACCCATGTTTTTCTTTGGATCCGGTGGGTCGGTTAATTCGTTGATTTCAGACTTTAAGCCTTCAGGCTCAACCCCAATTTCTTTTTGAAGTGCTTTAGCTAGCGCAATATCATCCTCTGACCACTTCGGCATACCCACCAGTTTGATATTTTCATATGCATCTTCAGCTATAGCTTTGTTCATATGCTGAGGCCATGCAGAGCCTAGTACCACTGAATCCCACGTGGTATTACTCATCATGGCTGCACCTTCGGCCATCTTATCGCCGATTTCCCATAAAGCTTTAATATGTGGGTAATCTGTTTCTCTTAAAAAGTACCAGCGACTTGCAACAGGAGGAACTACGTTTGGTTGGTCTCCGCCATCCACAACAATAGAGTGAACTCGCTGAGATAAACGCAAATGTTCACGGCGATAGCTCATCCCCACTTCCATTAATTCTACAGCGTCTAGGGCACTGCGCCCGCGCCAAGGAGAACCAGCACTGTGTGCAGACTCACCATAGAAGTTGTACTGCACTGAAATTAGGCCATTGCCTCGCCCTTCTCCCCAGCTGGTACTGAAACTATTTGAAACGTGAGAAAACAGCACTGCATCTACATCTTCAAAATAACCATCGCGAACATAATAGGCTTTGGTACCTAGTTGCTCTTCTGCCACGCCAGGCCATACTTTTATTGTGCCTTCGAGGTCGTTTTCTTCCATGTATTTTTTAACCGCTAAAATAGCGATTATATTTACCACTTGGCCTGAGTTATGACCTTCACCATGCCCAGGAGCCCCTTCAACGATAGGGTCGTGATAGGCGACACCAGGCTTTTGAGATGCCTTGGGGATACCGTCAATATCGGACCCCAGCGCAATTACAGGCTCACCTTCGCCCCATGTTGCCATCCATGCTGTAGGAATGCCGGAAATACCCTCTTCTACCTTAAAGCCGTTGTCTTTCAATATCTGCGTAATGTACTTAGACGTTTGAAATTCTTGAAAGCCCAATTCGCCGAAACTGAAGATAGTATCGTTCATTACTTGGGCCTGCTTGGCCATAGCATCTACATCGTTTATAAGGGCTTTTTTTACTGCCATACGCTCATTTAGCGACATAGTGGTGGCAGCCGCAGCAGAAGCTGCGCCCCCACTTATTGCCATCGTAATTAAAGCCGTACTTACTGTGCGTTTAAAATTAACCATCGATAACTTCATTCTTTTCTCCCTAATTACATTTCAACGCGGAAACCAACTTTAAATTGACGGCCAAGTACATCGTACAAACTGCGGTTTGTTGCAAGGTAACCAGGGCGGTTTTCAGAGCCTTGATATGCAGGGTAGGTTACTGTTGCAGGATCTGAGTTAAGTAAGTTTCTAATTTGCATGTAAAGCTCTAGAGAGCTGGTATCACCTAACATGATAGATTTTGATGCATAAGCATCTAAGTACACTTTCGATACAACCGTGTTGTTATTTATAGTGTAGTTAGGTGCAATACTATCAGGGCAGTTCGCAGAACATTCTATGTAGGCATTACTTAACGTACCTTCACTCACACCACGAGCAGTAAGGTCAAAACGCATGTCGTCTAAATCATAAGTTACCGATGCACGGAACTTCCAATCAGGCGTGTTTGATGCATTAGAGCCGGCTTCATCGATAGCCGTTACGCCATTATCAGTAATTGCTTCTAGATAGTTTGTCGCTAAAAAGCGCAGTTTTACTGAGCCTGCTAAGTTAGAAATAACATCTGCCGTATCGAATCGATAGGTAAGGTCGTAATCCACACCTTTTGATGTCATTGAGTTTAGGTTTTCATATAAAAGGTTGATAGTTTGCAGTGTGCCCGCATCATCATAAATCATGTTGTCACAGTAACGTTGCACACCAAACTCAACACAGTATTCCGCTGTTGAATCTGCAGTTACGTAACTAATAACACCGTCTATTTCTACGTCGTAGTAATCGATAGTCGCCGAGAAACCTTCAAGAAATGACGGGCGAATTACTACACCAGCACCCCATGAGTTAGCTTCTTCAGGGTTTACATCTTGGTTACCTTGTAAGTTTTGTACCATAGGTACAGACTCACCATTAATGGTAACTGAGTTAGAACGCGCAGTACCTGCTGCATACAGTTCTGATAAGTTCGGCGCTCGAATATCTCGTGAACGAGTAAGTCTGAAAGTAGCATCTTCAATAGGCGACCATGTGAAACCTGTTTTCCACGTAGTTACACCACCAGACGTACTGTAATCGGTGTAGCGAACCGCACCATTGAAATCAAGATCGTCCATAAGCGGAACCAGTGTTTCAATGTACGCTTCTGTTACATTATAAGAACCTTCGGTGACCTTGTAGTTACCGTACTTCCAACCAGTAGAGTATTGAGGGTCTACATAGCCATCCATATCTTCTTTACGGTATTCAGCACCAAAGGCAATAGAAATAGGACCTGCCCAACCGTCGATATCTCCAGTACTAAAGTTAATTGCAGCTACATCTTGTGTAAATTCTTGCTCACGGCGAGGTTGCCCTAGTACGTAGTCCAGCGCTTCGTCACTTGCCACACCTACACCTAAACGATTTAGAGGCACACACCCATTATCAGGGTCAGTTAACGTAGAACGACAAACTATTTCACCACTCACTGAGTCTACTACCGCGTCAGTAGCTAAGGTTAAATTGGCCGTATTATAGGTTGGCGTCATATGCTCATCGGTGTTGGTCTTACCACGTTGATAGTAAGCATCCCAATCGAACAGCATACCTGATAGTTCAAATTCACCTTTTCCACCCAATACAAATCTGGTGGTATCCCGCATATTGTTACTGCCCGACGCTGGCATATCCACATTACTGGTATTAAGAGAAAAGCTATCCAACCCCAGTTCAGCCATTTGCGATGAAACAGACTCAGGTAAATAAGCATTATCAGCGTAAACAGTTACCCCAATAGAGGTTGGGTTAATGTAGTAGCTTAAGCCTTCGTACTCTGCATACGAGCCTTGAAAATAAACTTCGGTGTCGCCAAACATCCAGCTAAGACGCCCAAAGAGGTTTTTTCTGTCAATTTCAGCAGCAAGCGAGTTGGTTCCAATCATGCCCGAGGTAGTGTATTCCCAATCACCGCCTTGCATCCATTGGCCAGAAACATCCCCATAAGCAAGCTGACCTACCGCGCCATCAACGCCGAAATATGTACCCTGTAGTGGGCCTGAATTAATAAGCCCGCCGGGGGTGTAAGTAGAGATACCAATTCCATCGCCAACATAATAGAAAGGAGAACCTTCTGATGTATCAGGGTTGATCATTGCTACCGTACCGTTTTCAGCCCAGTCTCGCGTGGTGTTGTGAATACCATTCGCATGAAAGGTTTCACCACTTAATAATAAATGACCATCACCGTCACCAAGTTCTGTACCGTAGGTTAAAACAATCTTGTTGTTTTCGCGGTCGCCGTAGGTAGTTTCACCGTATTCAACTTCGCTTTTAAAACCTGTGTATTCTTTATCTAAGATAAAGTTAACCACACCACTTATTGCATCTGAACCATAAACGGAAGACGCACCACCCGTTACAATTTCCACCCGTTTTATCAAAGACTGCGGGAACGTATTGGTATCAACTTCGCCCGTTGATGCTGATACTACCGAGCGCTGCCCATCGAAAAGCACCAACGTTCTTCCCGTACCTAATGCTCTCAAGTTGAGCGCTGCAATTCCCGAAGCACCATTACTTAGAGAACCAGAGCTAGTTGAAGCTGTTGAGCTTCCAGTAACCGACGGCATAGTATTTACAAAGTCGGCCACACTATTTGGTGCAAACGTATTAATGTCTTCTTCAGACATGGTGGCAACCGGCGTTGGTGTATCGTAACCATCGCGAGAAACACGAGAACCAGTTACTTGAATAGACTCAACCTTTCTCTCTTCAACAGAGGTATCAGTTACTTCATTTTCTTGTGCGCCCACGGGGGTAGCTAAAATGCTAGCAATCGCTGTTGCAAGATAAAGCCTTTTATTATTGCAGATCCCGGGTGTGTTCATAGGTATCTCTCCTGTTCGGTACTGTGTGCTTATGTGGTATTACTGACTTATCGTGGTAGGCCTTAAGGCACTTATTTATTCAGCAATAATTCAGTGATTGCACAACTCATACCTAAAACATTGATTTAAATAATTTTTATCATATCAATATTTATTTAGACAGAATTACCCCGATATTCGGGGACTTAAACCATTGTATTTAGAAAAGATATCCGCATAAGAAGTTTTATTTACAGAAAATAAACATATAAGAAATTTTTATACTAGGGCAGCTTTGAAGTCAGAATTAACTTACCCACAGATTTTTGCATAAATATTCCTAATGCAAGAATTAGCATTTATTATACTTAAGTCTATAATGCACAATAAAAGAGCAATTCGCCCTCAAAACGAACATACGCAATTATCTATAACCTTGCTAAATTCAGGAACTATTGAAACAACTATCCTAAAATTCGAAAAAAATCGTTCTTTTATACTAATTACTTTATATTTCTCTATAACTTTTTAGCCGTAGAAACTTTTTATAAAAGCATTTATTTATAACGAAATTCATGCGCGCCCCTAGTAGAAAAATAAAATTGAATAATTATTCACTAAAATTGCAAACATCTAGTCTTAATAGTGTTTAATCCCATGCATTACTCCAATAAAAATAAAGCACGAGATAAAATGTTCATGACTCATTGGAAAGTTAGTTTGCCATTTCGCCTCTGCTCTCTTCTTCTACTTACCAGTGAAACACCAAGAGAAATACTTTATGGTAGCTTTACAAAAAAGATAATATATAAAAAATTAGCGTAGTAATTGACTTAGTACTTCATCAAAGAATGAACGTTTGAACGACAAAAAATTGGAAAACCATAATGATAAGAAACATTAAAAGGCTTATTGGCCTTTCGGTGATGTCTGCCCTAAGCACTACGATAAGTAGCGAAGTATCCGCACAAGAAACAGAGTCACCTAAATACGATTATGCTAAATGGAATGTAAGTAACCCGCCATTTGCACTTAATGAAGTTACAATCAACACCACCGAAACCACTTGGTCTAGCTTGGATATAGCCCCGAATGGTAAGTATATGGTGTTCGATATGCTAGGTGATATTTACAAAGTAAATATTGATGGCGGCGATGCCACACCGATCACGCAAGATTTCGCATGGAACATACACCCAAATATTTCACCGGATGGTTCAAAGATTGCGTTTATTTCTGACCGCGATGGCATTAATAATCTTTGGATAATGGACAGCAATGGTGAAAACCTGCGCCAAGTGACCAAAGAAAAGAACAACCTTATTCACTCTCCTAAATGGAGCCCCGATGGTGAATACTTGCTGGTATCCAAAGGCATTATGTCTAGCCGCAGCATTCCTGCAGGTGAAATTTGGATGTATCACAATACCGGTGGCGACGGCTTGCAAATTAAAGCCCGTAATCATGGTAAAAAAGACCAGCAAAACATAGCTGACCCCGTTTTTTCTCACGACGGTAAATATATTTACTTCACAGAGAACACAGTGCCTGGGAGTCGTTTCGACTATAACCGTGATCCTTTAGGTGGCATATTCGCTATTACCCGATTCGACCGTGAAAATGGTGATGAAAGCCGTTACATCAGTGGCACCGGCGGTGCAGTGGTGCCTACACCATCTCCGGATGGTAAATACGTTGCGTTTGTTCGCCGGGTAAAAGAAAAAACCGCTCTGTTTTTAAAAGATATTAAAACCGGTGAAGAAACACCGCTTACCACAGAACTTGAACGTGACATGCAAGAAGGTTTTGGCTCTGAAGGTTACTTCGCCTACTTCGACTGGATGCCAGATTCATCAGCCATTGTGTATTGGACAGGTGGTACTTTCCATAGCATCAATATCGACGATAAGACTATCTCAGATATTAACATTAACGTAGAAGCTACCCTTCAATATGCGGATGCACTTCGTTTTGATGTAGATGTGGCACCGGATGAATTTGATGTAAACATGATTCGCTGGTCGCAAATGTCGCCTGACGGTAAGACACTCTTGTTTCAAGCATTAGGAAAGCTTTACGTTAAAGACGTAAAGTCGGGCAAGATGAAACGCCTGACTAAGCAAAATGACCATGGCGAATATTACCCGCGTTTTTCTAACGACGGTAAAGCCATTGTTTACACCACGTGGAATGATGATGAATTAGGGTCAGTACGCATTGTTTCTGCCCGTGGCGGTAAAGGTAAAGTGATTACCAAGCAACCTGGCCATTATATAGAACCATCGTTCTCAAGTGATCGTGAAAAGGTGGTGTACCGCAAGTTTACTGGCGGCTATTTACTTGACCCTAAATACTCGGTGGACCCTGGTATTTATGTAGCAGACCTTGATAGAAAAACCGAAAAGAAAGTGTCTGATGGGGGTATTAACCCACACTTTGCAGGCGACAATTCACGGGTGTATTTCACCGAATCGGTAGGCGGCACGCCGTATCGAGAAACACAACTTTCAAGTGTTAACTTGCAAGGAAACGATAAGCGAACGCATTTATACGGCGCTGATGATGTAAGTGAGTACAAACTTTCACATGATAAAAAATGGGTAGCTTTCGTTTACCAATTTAAAACCTTCGTCACCCCGTTTGTGGAAAATGGTAAGAAAGTAACTATTGGCCCTAACATGACTTCACTGCCGGTTACTCAGCTTTCATCTAAAGCCGGTGAGTACTTAACATGGTCGCCCAATAATGAAACGGTGAGCTGGTTTAATGGCCCCACTTTCTACAGTCGCTCGCTTAAAGAAGCTTTTGCGTTTGTAGATGGCGCGCCAGAAACCCTGCCCGACCCTGTGGCCGATGGTATTAATTTATCGTTCACTACCGATGCCGATAAACCAAGCGGTTACAAAGCCTTAATTGGTGGAAAGGTCGTGACCATGCGTGATGCCGACAACACCCAAGAAGTGATTGAAGACGGCGTTATTATCATTAAAGATAATCGTATTGAAGCTGTGGGCAAGCGCGGAGATATTGCTATTCCTGAAGGCGCTATGCAAATAGATGCCAGTGGCAAAACCATTATTCCCGGGTTAGTTGATACTCATGCTCATGGTGCACAAGGCAGGAATGAGATTATTCCAGATAAAAACTGGAGCCAATACTCGAATGTGGCCTTTGGTGTTACCACCATTCATGACCCATCAAACGATACCACAGAGATTTTTGCCGCCTCTGAACTTCAGCGTAAAGGCGACATAGTGGCACCGCGTATTTACTCTACCGGTACTATTTTGTACGGCGCAGAAGGCCTAGGCTACAAAGCCATCATCAATAACTACGAAGATGCGTACTTCCACGTAGAACGCTTAAAAGAAAGCGGCGCAATTTCGGTGAAAAGCTACAACCAACCACGACGCGATCAACGCCAACAAGTGTTATGGGCGTCGAAAAACCAAGACATGATGGTCGTGCCTGAGGGTGGCGGTAAGTTACAACAAAACCTAACCATGTTGGTTGATGGCCATACAGGACTAGAACACAGCTTACCTATAGAGCGCGGTTATAGTGATGTAACCCAGCTATGGAAAGCCACCGAGTTTGGTTACACACCTACATTTGTGGTTTCTTACGGCGGTATGATGGGTGAAGAATATTGGTACGACCGTACCGAAGTTTGGAAGAACCCACGCTTACTTCGCTACACCCCAGCCACCATGTTGCATGGCCGTTCTATAAGACGTCCTACCGCGCCTGATAATCAATACAACCACCAAAACGTAGCTAGCTACGCCAAAGAGCTTCGCGATAATGGGGTTAGTGTACATATTGGCGCTCATGGGCAACGTGAAGGCTTAGCCGCCCACTGGGAACTGTGGATAATGCAACAAGGCGGTTTCACCGCATGGGAAGCATTACGCGGCGGTACTATCGATGGCGCTAAGCATCTAGGTATGGGTAACGACATCGGCAGTATTGAAAAAGGTAAATTGGCTGATTTAGTCGTGATTGACGGCGATGTATTAGCAGACTTACGCCGCAGTGAATATGTGGAATTCACCGTACTTAACGGCCGCGTATATGAAGCTGCCACCATGAACGAAGTTGGCAGTAAAACCAAGCGTTCCCCTTTCTTCTTCGAAGAAAACAACGCCACCTTTATGCCAAGAACCACTGCGGAAGCCATTGATGCCAAAGCACATCACTTCCATTGGAAACACTAATAATCTAGTGAGTTACTAGCACTTATCAAGCCGGCGTAAATCGCCGGCTTTTTTATGCTTACAGATCCCCATTGATGGGTTTATTGGGAGCTAGGTCTGTATTAGAAGTGTGGGGCACACAATAAGCAGGCCCTCCCCGGCAGGGATGCCGGGGAGGAGCCTCCAGGGATGGATTTACGGCGTGCCTGTGTTTGTGTGCCCCACACTTCGTATTGTCCCCGTCAGCGGTTGCGTCCGTATTGTTCGTGAGACGACACCCAATCTGATGAGCTAATGGCTGAGGCTAAAGAGATTTCCCCCGCTAAGGCTACCGAGGCAACGATTTCGGCGAATTTGTACACCTTGTTTTTGCCATAGCAATCGATAAGTTCTAAGCACTCACGCTGAGTGCCCATTCCGGTGCCACCACCATAGGTGGCCACTATTAACGAAGGAATAGTGATAGACACATACAAATCGCCTTCATCAGTAAGCTCTGAATACATAATAGCAGCCGATGATTCCGCTACGTTCGCGACATCTTGCCCCGTAGCAATAAACATGGCGGTAATACCATTAGGCGAGTGTAAACCCGTATTGTTCACCCCAGACAGAAACGAGCCTACCCCAGCCACCCTGCCGTGATAATCAATTTGCTTAGGCTCTACCCGCATAATTTGCAGTAAATGCTCACGCTTTATCGTGGCCTCTGCGGTTACCCGTTTACCACGTGTACGCATAATATTTATTTGCGAGGCTTTTTTATCGGTAGCAAAGTTAGACTCTAAGTAGAAGTTTTCAACACCTTCATAATTATCTAAAATCCACCCGCACGCCGCAAAAGTAGCCCGCCCCACCATGTTTTGCCCTGCCGCATCACCGGTTAAATAGTTGAAACGCAAAAACGCAAATTTGTTTGATAAGAAGTGGTCAATATAAGTGAGCTTGGCAATGCTCGAGGTTGCTTCAGCCTCTTCGCGAATTTTGCTGATGTTTTGGTTTACCCAAGTAACAAAATCTCTTGCCCCACGGGCATCGCTAAAAATGAAAACCGGAGCTCGCTGCATAGCATCATCTACCACCGTAGCCTTTATCCCACCACTCATATTAAGCAGCTTCATGCCCCGATTATACGAGGCAACCAAGGTGCCTTCTGTTGTGGCCATTGGCACAACAAAATCGCCCTTCGCGTGTTCGCCGTGAATAGTTAATGGCCCTGCAATGCCAATGGGTACCTGAGCTACACCAATAAAATGCTCAATATTCCCTTTCAATTTGTCTGGATCGACCGAGTACTTGCCAACATGATCGATTTTGGCGCCAGTAAAACTTTCAAAGTATGACTGACGCTGCTTAATGATTTTATCGCCATAATCGTCGTGATCGTCACGGGGAATATGCAACTAGCGATTGGTAGGAGAAGTCACATTATCTTCTACTTCAAATTTAAGCTTTCCAAAAGGTGACGCTGAAAAACAAATACCTATTTTACGTTTTTCAGGGCTGACTTCTTCATTTAGTTCTAGGTGTACGGTAATGACTTGTCGTAATGAAAATGGCATGTCCCCCGCATCGTTAAGTGCTTTGAAGCTGATATCGCTATCGTTGCTACTTTGAATAGAAATTTTGTGACTAGGGACTTTCTCACCATCAAATGAAATCCATTTCAGCTCTTTTAGTGTGGCATCTTTTAAACGGTTTTTAAGTGCAAAGGAAACGCCGTTGTCGGTTTTGGTTAGGCTTCCATGAGTATATAGCTGCTTGAGTAAAATACTTGGTACAAACATGTGAGTTCCTATTCCGTTTTGGTTAAGCCACTGCGTGAATTAAGTACACTACTTTTTTATAGTACAACCTTTGTACAGTATCACTAACCTTTTGCATTTCCATCAATTTTTATCCACATTTAAATTTGAGCCATTTCATCAAAACTTCATTAAATTTTGCGCCAACACCCTATGAATAAAGGGCAGCAAACGCTCTGACTTCGCTTTATTCGGTATACCGAAGCGCCTTCATCTAACGTTTACATCGTCAAGGCTTTACCCAAGACCACTTGTCGGTATTCAGGTTTTCGCTGTTTAAAAAGCATCGATTGCTGATTAAGCGCTATGTCCATAGGGAAATGGCAACTGAATACCATTTTTTTAATTTCATGGGATGAACTGTTATGAGAAAAGGACTATTCCGTCATCAGGCAATGCAGCCTACCTCGCCATTTCAAGGCGATCTATTGATGACGCCTCGACCGTCCCATATGGGGATAACGGCAATACTACTTTTATGGATAGTAGGTGTGGGGATATATCTCACTACGGGTAGCTATGCCCGAAAAGCCACTGTAGAAGGATGGTTAGAGCCCTCCCATGGCGTACTAAGGTTGTACGCCGACGCCCGAAAAGGCCGCATATCACAAGTGTATGTCAGCGAGGGCCAAAAAGTAAAAAAAGGCGAGCCATTATTGTCGATTGAATACGGGGTTCAGCAGCCACAAGGCGAAACCGTAGAGCTAAAACTACAACAAGAACTTCTCGCTAAGAGAAAGCGGATAAGTGACTCGTTGGCGCGCACCATTAGTATTCATAAAAGCAACAATGCACAGTTATTAAAGCAACTTCAACACGCGCAAAAAGATGCTGAAACAATACGCCATATTTTAGCGATTTCTTATCAACAGTGGCAGTTAGCACACAATCAATTTACGTCACTTGAAGTGTTACGCAATGCTGGCCATGTAAGTAACGCAGATTTCGATAGCTATAAGCTTGAGCTTTTAAGTAGCCAGCAACAATGGAAACAAGCTGAGCGAAATAACCTGAAAAGCGAAGCTGAAGTAAGCCGGCTGACACATGAAATTGCCAGTTTACCCGAGATTCAAGCCAATGAGCGTACCGTACACAAAAACCAACTAAGTGATATCAATCAGCAGTTGCTGACATTAAATCGCGATCGGCAGCGCATTCTTTATGCAACGCAAAATGGTGTGGTTTCAAGCCTGCAAGCTAGCGCTGGGTTAATGGTCGATCAAAACAGACCACTACTCAGCTTACTTCCAGAAAATTCTCCGATAGAAGCACGATTGCTAGTACCCGTGCGCGCCGCCGGCTTTATCGCTAATGGGCAACAGCTCGCTATTCGATACGATGCTTTTCCTTATCAGAAATTTGGTTTGCAAGAAGGGCAGATAACTAGCATCTCCGAAACTATTTTACTGCCAGGTGAGTGGGCGAACGCGCCTTTAACCGTGAGCGAACCGGCTTATTTGGTTACCGCTCGAGTAAATAGCGACGCCATTATTGCCTATGGAAACCCGGTCATGCTTAAGGCTGGAATGACGTTTTCAGCAGACGTAGCGCTTAGCCAGCGTAGCTTACTGGAATGGATTTTAGAGCCGCTGCTAAGCGTCACGAAAAGGTTGTAATTATGACTATTGCTCACGGATTTACCTCACCTGTACTCAGCGCTTTGTCACCTAAAAACAAAGTGCCGGTAGTGCTTCAAACTGAAGCTGCTGAATGTGGCTTGGCCTGTGTGAGTATGGTGGCGCAGTATTATGGCGACAAACGGGATATGACCCACCTTCGCCAGCACATTAGCGTTTCACTTCGCGGCATCACGCTTAAAGATATTATGGATATTGCGCAGCAAATGGCATTTCAATGTCGCGCACTAAAAGTTGAGCCACAAGATTTATCTCAACTAACCCTGCCAGCAATTCTGCAC
Organism: uncultured Alteromonas sp.; assembly: GCF_963976965.1. Lineage (NCBI taxonomy): Bacteria > Pseudomonadati > Pseudomonadota > Gammaproteobacteria > Alteromonadales > Alteromonadaceae > Alteromonas > uncultured Alteromonas sp. The sequence continues at coordinate 63,604 of NZ_CAXBMP010000013.1, read as the reverse complement.
TGGGATATGCGTCATTTTGTTGTGCTGACTGAGGTAAAGCAAGAGCGATTAACCATACATGACCCGAGTATTGGCAAACGCACTTTCACCTTTGATGAGGCGAGTAAACACCTAACGGGAATAGCGTTAGAAATTACGCCTAAAGACAATTTTTCGCCACCACCCGCAAGGCCTTTACTAAAGCTAAGAAACTTCTTTACTCGCACGGTAGGGTTTAAACGTAATTTAGCGACCTTGCTGGCGCTGTCTGCATTACTTCAACTGTTCGCTTTAGCCTCTCCTTATTACGTGCAAACCGTGGTCGATGATGTGTTATTGCAAGGGAACCAAGCATTATTAACCGCGCTTGCTATTGGGTTTACTTTTTTGCTACTGATAAGCATCTTCACCAGAGTGTTGCGGCGCTTTCTGATCCTTGCTGTATCAAGCAGGCTTCAACTTCAAATGTCGGCTTCCGTCTTTCAACATTTACTCTCTCTACCGCTGGATTTTTTCGCCAAAAGGCACGTGGGCGATGTGGTGTCTCGATTTGGTTCCCTCGCCCATATTCGTGAGTTCCTCACTACGGGGCTTGTGACTGCATTTCTCGATGGCGTATTGGCCATTATCACGCTCGTCGTGATGGCCCTTTATTCCGTTAAGCTTACATTGTGTGTGGTGCTAGTAGTGGCAATATATCTACTTTTTCGCATCGCGTTAATACCTGTCACTAAGCGACTCACAACAGAGAAAATTGCGTTAGGCGCCACCGAGCAAAGCCACTTTATGGAAAGTGTTCGGGGTATGCTGCCTATTCGTGTCTACCATCAAGAATCCCAGCGCCATAGTCAGTGGCAAAACAAGTTAGTCGCCACTTTGAATAAAGACATTAGTCTGGGAAAACTCAATATTGGAAGCGATGCGGTAAACCAGATTTTATTTGGTATTGAAAACATCGTTGTAATCTTTATTGCGGCATCTTTGGTAATGGATAATATGCTGACGGTAGGAATGATGCTTGCCTTCATCGCTTACAAAACCAAATTCACTGCCGCAGTAGACGGCCTAGTGTCGAAATTTATCGAATTGCGAATGCTGGCCGTACACTTTTCTCGTTTGAGCGATATTGTACTAACAGAGCCTGCTGAAACCACAGTACTGTCACAACAATCTAGCCCCTATACAAACGTACCTTCAGTCTCAGGTGCGACCTCTTCCCATGAAATCGCTTCAAATACACCAGTTATTCACTTAAAAGCCCACAACCTTAGTTATCGCTATGGTGAGGGGTGTAAATGTATTTTTGAAAACCTCAACTTATCGGTTAGCGCAGGGGAAATAATTGCCATCGTTGGTGCAAGCGGCAGTGGAAAAAGCACCTTACTTAAATGCCTGATGGGCCTGTATGCACCGTTTGATGGAACGGTTAGTCACAATACAATTTCATCAAATCATTCCCCAGTCATTGCGTCTGTATTGCAAGAAGACATGTGCCTTTCTGGCTCTATGGCTGAAAACATTAGTTGTTTCGATGAGATACCGAATCAAGAAAAGGTTATACGTGCCGCCCAATTAGCCTGTATCCATGACGAAATTTGTGCCATGCCTATGCAATATCACTCGTTGGTCGGCGATATGGGAAGTAGCTTAAGTGGTGGTCAGAAACAACGGCTACTGCTTGCGCGAGCGCTATACAGAGAGCCCGACATCTTGTTTCTTGATGAGGCGAGTAGCCATTTAGATATTCACAACGAGCACATTATCAATACCCATTTAAAGGCGCTCAATATTACCCGAATAATGGTTGCCCATCGCCCTCAAACGATTGCCCTTGCAGATACTGTCTATCAGTTGGTAGACGGCACTCTGCAGCACAGCCCAGCTTCTGAAGTAGTAGAAGAAAATAATAATACCCCACTAGGAGATTCATAATGATAACGCCCGAAGTTAGAGAATCTACACCCTTGCTCACCGATATTGAGCGTCAACAAATCGTTAAGCATGTAGATAACTTAAACAGTAATGCCCTTCCTATCGACACCCTGTCTAAACGCGAGCTTCAGGTTGCGCGAAAGATCATGGAGGGCTTGTCGAATAAAGCGATAGCAGCAGAGCTATTTATTAGCGAACGCACCGTTAAGTTCCACTGCGCCAACATCTACAAAAAACTGAAAATAAGCAGCCGCACCGCGCTCATCGCAAGTTGCTTTCGATCGATTTACCACCCCCTAAGGTTGGCCTAACCGCTACCCTTTTTAACTACACTAAAACGCTTATATAAGGAGCGAAAAATGCAACATAACATTCATAGCTATACACAAGAAAATACGCAAAAAAACACATTGAACGGCTCTGACCTTCACCTTAAAGCCCAAGAACTACTGCAAGTCACTGGCGGGAAGTCTGGGGTATCTGCAGACGCAGACAAAGACCCCATTCGCTTTGTTAAACAACCTGTCTACATCACCCTAGCGATTGGTGAGGACGGCGGACAGTTACCCGATTTATTGTCATAGCAGATTAAGGAGGTTAAGCAGTCCTCCTTTTACCACTTAAAAAGGATATTTCAATGCAGATTGCATTAATAGGGAGCGAGAGTGACCCACAAATTCTACATGTGGCTGAAACCTTAATTGCCGATAAAAACGACCCCTGTATTATCAATACCAACTACTTTGGTGAGCACTGGCAGCTCAGCTACGACCCAGATTTTAATGATGGCCTGTTACATTTTAACCAGCCTACCCGCAACGGTCTGTTTCGAATTCCTCTATCGGACATCACATCTGCCTATTGGCATCAATATATTCCCCCTTCGGTGAAACCCTCTGATAGTGTGTCTTCACAATGGTTAGATCAGGAATATGCCAGCACCTTGTTATGTTGGTTTTTATTCAGTGAAACTAAGTGGGTTAATGGTATTGACGCCATTCGCGCCCATCACTGCAAACCGATTCAATTGCGAATGGCAAAAAAGCTAGGCGCTAAGGTGCCATATACCTACATAGGTAACGCTAGTGATGTAGCTTTACAGTTTTGTGCGAACATAGGCGAGGTGGTCTATAAGCCCGTTAAAGGCGGCGAAACAGCGAAGTTCGTGCAACAGGGCTATGATACTCGCGGCTTAGTACAGGCTTTGTTAAAAGAGCGCCCTGTCACTTTTCAGGCATTTATTGAAGGGACAAATATTCGAAGTTACGTACTTGGCGATGAAGTGGTCAGTGTACAAATAGACTCTCACAACCTCGATTTCAGAGAAGATATAAACGCACGGCCTTTACTGACGCCCCTTCCTAAACCAATGCAGGATTTATCACGAAAGATATGTACTGGCTTAGGCATGCATTGGTGCGCTATCGATTGGCGTAAAAATACCAAGGGTGAATACTATTTCTTAGAAGCCAACCCTTGCCCTTTCTTCTTGTTTGTTGAAAACGAGACTGGTGTTGATATTACCGGCCGTTTAGTGAAATTATTAACCACATAAAAAAAGAGCGCATTTAAATAAATGGGCTCTTTTGTGTTACTAGCCCTAGGGCTTTATAGAATGAAGCGCGATAGATCTTCGTTTTCTACAAGCGACTCTAAGTGGCTGTTTACGTAATCTTCGTCAATCACGAAAGACTCACCGCTTTTTTCAGACGCATCAAACGAGATATCTTCCATTAGACGTTCAAGTACCGTGTGCAAACGGCGCGCACCAATGTTCTCAGTGCGTTCGTTCACTCGCCATGCAGCTTCAGCAATACGCTGAATGCCTGATTCCACGAAATCGATATTCACGCCTTCGGTCAGCATAAGCGCTTTGTATTGCTCGGTAAGCGACGCATTTGGCTCGGTAAGAATACGTTTGAAGTCACCTACTTCTAAGGCTGATAACTCAACGCGAATGGGCAAACGACCTTGAAGCTCAGGAATAAGATCTGACGGCTTGCTCATTTGGAACGCCCCAGAAGCGATAAACAAAATATGGTCTGTTTTCACCATGCCGTGCTTGGTCGATACCGTTGACCCTTCTACCAAGGGTAGTAAGTCACGCTGAACACCTTCACGCGATACATCGCCTGACGTATTGCCTTCACGCTTACAAATTTTGTCAATCTCATCCACGAACACAATGCCGTGTTGCTCAACCGACTCAATCGCTTTTTCTTTTAAGTCTTCTTGATTCACCAAACGTGCGGCTTCTTCTTCCACCAGCATTTTCAGTGCATCTTTAATTTTTAACTTCTTCTTTTTCTTTTGTGAACCCGACAAGTTTTGGAACATACCTTGAAGCTGATTGGTCATTTCTTCCATTCCAGGAGGCGCCATAATTTCTACGCCTACTTGTGGAAGTGCCACATCAATTTCAATTTCTTTGTCGTCTAAATCGCCTTGGCGAAGCTTTTTACGGAACGCTTGGCGTGTGCCTCTATCTTCAACGTCTTCTTTCTTACCCCATGCATCTTCAGGAGGAGGAATAAGTACGTCAAGAATGCGCTCTTCCGCTGCTTCTTCAGCGCGGAATTTCACCTTTTTCATTTCAGTTTCTTTGGTCATCTTCACGGCAATGTCAGCAAGGTCGCGAATGATGGTTTCTACTTCTTTACCCACATAGCCCACTTCGGTGAACTTAGTGGCTTCAACTTTAATGAACGGCGCATGCGCTAATTTTGCCAAGCGGCGCGCAATTTCAGTTTTACCCACACCTGTTGGGCCAATCATAAGAATATTTTTAGGCGTTACTTCTTGACGCAACTCTGGTTCAAGTTGCATACGGCGCCAGCGGTTTCGAAGTGCAATCGATACCGCACGTTTAGCATCTTGCTGACCAATAATGTGTCGGTCTAGCTCATGAACAATTTCTCTAGGTGTCATTTCAGACATGCATAAACCCTTTTCTGTTTTGGTGCTACTGCATCGATAGCAGGCACAAGTCGCTGTTTATTTTTAGTTAAACAGCCACTTAGTAATCGAGTACGTCTACCGTTTGACTATGGTTAGTGAATACGCAGATATCACCGGCTATGGTCAAACTTTTCTCCGCAATTTCTTTTGCAGTCAGTTCGGTGTTTTCCAGCAAAGCAATAGCAGAAGCTTGGGCATAGTTGCCGCCTGAACCAATAGCAATCAGGTCATTTTCTGGCTGAACTACGTCGCCGTTACCGGTAATGATGAAAGACGCGGTTTCATCGGCTACGGCTAATAAGGCTTCTAGCTTGCGCAGCATGCGATCGGTTCGCCAATCTTTGGCAAGTTCGACCGCCGCCTTGGTCAAATGACCTTGGTGGGCTTCAAGTTTTGCTTCAAAGCGTTCAAAAAGGGTGAAGGCATCGGCGGTGCCGCCTGCAAAGCCAGCTAATACTTTATCGTGGTACAAGCGGCGCACTTTACGTGCATTACCTTTCATTACGGTATTGCCGAGTGACACCTGACCATCGCCAGCCATCACAACTTGATTTCCACGTCTTACAGATACAATCGTTGTCACGTTTAATCCCCGTTTAAGGTGGGCGCTATCGCAGACTCGGGCGATAACTGAAAAAAGACTTTGTTATGAAATGGGGGAAGGGTTTTCGTTTTCAAGGGGAGCAGTTAAAACGGGCAGCTAAAAGGGGCTGTTAAAAGAAAAAGCAGTGAAGACGTATTTAGTCAACGGGTACGTATTAAAGCGTTAAGCGCTACAAAGGAGTATGAGGTGGCTATTATGAGATGGTTATTATGAGGTGAATATAAGGCATCCACCACATCATGCGGTGAATGCCCTTATTAATGAATAATGAGTAATAGATAGTGAACAAAAAGCGTTTACGCTTATAAATTCCAGTACCAAATTTGGCAGGTCGCAATATTCACTTTACGAAGGCTGTGCTTGGCTTTTTCTGCATCTCGTTTCGATTCAAATGGCCCTAAAATAACCCTGAACCATTCGCCGTTGCTGCCAGAACTCTGACGAATAAGTGCTTCTAAACCTTGAAAGGCAATTTTCGCTTTCATTTCTTCAGCTTGAGCGCGGGTTCTGAACGACGCGCACTGCATAAGGTAACGTTTGTCTGATTTTTCCTGTTCGGCAACGTCTACTTCCACTTCATACCCTGGCAGAGTACGAATATACTCCCACTCTTCTTTAGGCAATTCGGGCAAAGCTTCTTGGGTAGGCGCTACAGGGCGTACAACTTCGGTATCTACCTCAGAGCTGGCGTTATCTTTAATAGACCATAAGAAAACCGCAAAGCCGATAAGCAATATCACCACAATAACAAGGCGAACAATAGGGAATGAGGCAGTGGGGCCACTCTTCACCTGTGATTTACCGCGCTTTTTATTTTCGGGCTTCTTTTTTTGTGGTGCTTTACCACGAGATACATAATCGCGTTGAGCCATATTCGGCAGTTTTCCTACTACTTATCGTTATTTTAGATGGGTGATGCCATGAGACGAAGACATAGTGCACAACCCTGAAACACTTGTATACATCAGTGTTAAGATTTTACCGTAATAGGAACCTGTGTGCTAACTGAAATCGGTGGGGTCGATATCTACCGACCAACGTACTTTTGCCGCCTGCGGTAACCCTTGTAAATACGGCAGAGCTAGCCGCAATGCGTTATGTAACGGCGCACGTTTTTCATGACTGCACACCAGCATAAAGCGAAAACGCCCTTGTCGTTTTTCAATTAAACAGGGAAATGGTCCACTCATTTGCGGTACTAAGCCCTTAGAATTTGCGTTTGCAGTATTTGAGTTTGAAAGCACGCCCCTAGCCTGCTGCAGGAATGCATAGGCCGATGAGCTCTCGGTTGCCTCTGCCCGAATCACAAATTGACTAATATAGGGTGGCAATGCAGACGCTTTTCGTTCCATTAACGCATGGCGAGCAAAGTGGGCATAGCCGTTGTTCACTAAATCTTGTAATAAAGGGTGGTGAGGATTGTGGGTTTGCAGCCACATTTCTCCGGGTTTACTGGCTCGCCCTGCTCGCCCTGCAAGCTGCGTAACGAGCTGCGCTAGCTTTTCAGGAGCTCGAAAGTCAGCACTAAATAGCGCCCCATCGCAATCTAACACCACCACCAATGTAACGTGAGGAAAATGATGCCCTTTCGATAGAATTTGGGTACCTACCAGTATTTGGTGTTCTTGGCGGTTAATAGCGTCGAGGGTTTGATGTAGCTTGTCTTTTCCTCTTACCGTATCACTGTCTATGCGCACGTGTTTGGCATCGGGGAAGAGCTTCATTAAACCTTCTTCTACCTGCTCGGTGCCCGTCCCCGCCGTTACCATTTCATGGCTGTGGCAAGCTTCACACTCTTTGGGCATTGAACGGGTAGCACCACAGTGGTGGCATTGCAGCCTGTTTTGCCCTTTATGCACGGTATAAGGCCTATCACAACGCTTACACATTGCCGTGGTGCCACAGTGATGACATAAAAGCGCAGGGGCATAACCTCGTCTATTCACAAAAACCAGAATCTGGTTCCCTGCATTTACATGCTGGCGCATAATTGTCAGCAAGCCTTCTGAAATGCCGTAATGAATAGGTTGGTCTCGGGCATCTAGTAAATACTGCTTGGTACTTTGCGCCCCTGCGGCGCGCCGTGTTAGTTGCAAATGCGCAAAGCGGCCGTTTAACGCGTTATTAAGCGTTTCAAGCGCTGGGGTAGCGCTGCCGAGCAACAAAGGAATACTGTGCTCTTTGGCACGCATAGCCGCTAAATCACGGGCGTGATACCTAAGCCCGTCTTGTTGTTTAAATGACTCATCATGCTCTTCATCAACGATGATCATGCCGGGGTTTTTAAGGGGCGTAAAAATCGCTGAGCGAGTACCAATGATAATACCGAGTTCGCCTGCCCTTGCCCGCTGCCATACCGATAATCGCGCGGCGTCTGTTAATTGAGAGTGCAATACGCCTACAGGAATATTGAAGCGCTTTTCAAACCGCGAAACGGTTTGCGGCGTTAAACCAATTTCAGGCACTAAAATAAGCACTTGTTTACCGGCTTTAAGCAAAGGTTCAATAGATTGCAGATACACTTCGGTTTTACCGCTACCTGTCACCCCTTCAAGCAAGCTAATCGCAAAGGTGCCATGTTGCTGGTTTAATGCCGCTATCGCGACCCCTTGCTCTTTATCAGGTACGGGCTTTTCGCCAATTTCGAAGGTATCCAACCACGCTTGTGCAGTAAGTTCAGGCGTAATGTCTACGAGCTCAATAAGTGCTTTATCTAATAACGCTTTCACTACTGCGGGTGAAAAATGCTTACGCGCTTCGCTAGCAATAATTGATGTGGTTTGAACCGCTTTTAAGCAGCTCATTTGCTTTGGAGCTCGGCTTAAACTTTTAACATCGGTATCAGCACCTTCTGGTGTGACTTGAATATATTGCGCGGGGGATGGCGTGGCTGGCTCACCTTTACGAAGTGGTACGGGAAGCATGGCATGTATCACTTCCCCAGGCGCATGGTGGTAATACTGCCATAACCAATGCGCCATTTTTCTTAGCGATTCGTCGATAACAGGTGCGCTATCTACCACCTCAATAATGGCTTTTATCTTACTGGTATCATCTATGTCTACACCGGATTCAACCACAATGCCTACCAGTTGACGTGGCCCGAAAGGCACTTTTACCCGCACACCCGGTTGTAAAGTGTCGGTATGAGAATAGGTAAATAGCTGGCGAAGCGGCACAGGTACAGCCACCTGAATGAATACCATTAAAATTGATGCCCCAAAATTGATGAACGTAAAGTGAGTAAACGTAAATTCAGAACCGCTAATGATCTGGCATTTAAACATAATGTCAAATAAGGGAAGGGAATTTATTTTAGCCCGTGAACTTGATTAACGCCGCCCCTGTTTACTTCGCATACAAAAAGTGCTTGATCACTTTAGTTGCTTCCTTTATTATGCGCCGCTCTTTTGCGGCTGACTGCAATTACTGCGGTTGGTCATTGAATTTAAAGTTGCGTATGGTGTTTGGCTTCGGGCCAAATAGCGATACGGCCTCATATTGAAGGTAATCCAAAATGAAAGATGGTATCCACCCAGAATACGCTGAAATGACAGCAACATGTTCTTGCGGCAACGTAATGAAAATCCGTTCTACTCTAGGTAAAGATATTAACCTAGACGTATGTTCTGCATGTCACCCATTCTACACTGGTAAGCAACGTAACGTTGATACCGGTGGTCGTGTTGACCGCTTCAAGAAACGTTTCGGTGCTTTGGGCGCTAAATAAGCTCAGTACTCAGAAACACGATGTTTCTTTAAAAAAAGCGCCTATCGGCGCTTTTTTTGTGTCTGGAGTTTGTAAGTGGGTTTTGAATTTTTTCGTATCTGCGCTTTTCATTCTCGCTTCATTTGGGTTCAACCAATACCGTGCTCGCCCAGTAAAGAGCAGCGAAGTGGAATGCTCGGCTAATGCAATGCTTTGTTAGTGAAAAGCCCGGCGTTTTAGATGTCGTTCCCAGTTGCCGTTACTTTGCAAAGTGCATGCTTGCTCGCTGTCGTAGCGAACTCCTTTGATGTGCACTTTCAATTCGGGGCATACATTATCAAGTTCATGTTCGAATGCTTGGTTCCAGTTAGTTGAAAGTGCTTCGCTTTTTTGCTTTTCGGTTTTAAACACCGCAATAATTTCTGGCCTGCGCCAGTGACCCTCATGCGTAAGCCATTCAAAGCCAACCGACTCAGATTTTGCCCACTCACACACCGTAGTTAACGCTTCAATCAGTTTCTTTTCAGACATGGTAAGTTACGCCTTCTTCTTCATGTTTATTATTATACCTATTCCGCTCACCAGCGTCTTGAACAGTCGGCTTAGTGCCTGTTTGCAAAGACCTATTTGATAACTTTCTATACACACGGCTATTCACACGTCTATTCACACAGCTATAAAATAGAAATAATGTATTAATTCGCTAGGTGTCATAAATATGATGAATGGCAAATATTCGACGATGTCACTGGTCATACAAGCAAGTCTGCCCTAAATTGACAGATATAAAGGGCAGATCAGATATGTACTCAAATGACCCTGTGATAGAGTCGAAGACATTCTACTGCTAGAACGCAGATTGCCCTTACGGTAACGAAGATTGCCTAACCCCTACATCGAAGGATATGTTTACTAATGTCAGATTTCAGACAACGTGCACTAGATTATCATGCCAAACCCACGCCAGGTAAAATCAGCGTAGAGCTTTCAAAGCCAGCCGATAGTGTGGATGATCTTGCTCTGGCTTACAGTCCAGGGGTAGCTGAGCCGGTACGAGAAATTGCTGAAGATCCTGATAATGCTTATAAATATACTGCCAAAGGCAACATGGTAGCGGTCATCAGTAATGGAACTGCTATTTTAGGTTTGGGTAATTTAGGGCCGTTAGCTTCTAAACCAGTTATGGAAGGTAAAGCACTGCTGTTTAAACGCTTTGCAGGGCTTGATGCTATCGATATTGAAGTAAAGCATCGTACAACAGAAGAATTTATTAATACCGTTGCCAATATTGCAGATACCTTTGGCGGTATTAACCTTGAAGATATTAAAGCCCCTGAATGCTTTGAAATAGAACAAGAATTGATTAAGCGCTGCAGCATTCCAGTATTCCATGACGATCAACATGGTACTGCTATTGTTACCGCCGCAGGCATGTTGAACGCCATTGAAATTCAGGGTAAAAATATTGAGAGCGCTAAAATAGTTTGTATGGGTGCAGGGGCGGCAGCCGTTGCCTGTATGGAATTACTGATTAAATGTGGTGCGCAACGTGAACGCATTTACATGCTAGACAGAAAAGGGGTTATTCACACTCGCCGTGAAGACCTTACCGAGCACAAGCGCTTGTTCGCTAATAACACTGATAAACGTACCTTAGAAGATGTGATGGAAGGTGCGGATATTTTTGTAGGTGTATCTGGGCCTGATGTATTACCGCCAGAAACGCTAGCATTAATGAGCCCTAACCCGATTGTTTTTGCATGCTCAAACCCCGATCCTGAAATTAAGCCTGAATTGGCTCATGAAGTTCGAAATGATTTAATTATGGCTACGGGGCGTTCTGATTATCCTAATCAGGTAAACAATGTGCTGTGTTTCCCGTTCATTTTCCGTGGTGCGCTGGATGTACGCGCAACGGCCATTAACGACGAAATGAAAGTGGCCGCGGTAGAAGCACTTCGTGCTATTACCAAAGAGCCCGTACCAGAATCTGTGTTAGCGGCTAGCAACAGCAAAAGCTTAACCTTTGGCAAAGAATACATTATTCCTAAACCAATGGACCCTCGCCTCTGTGAACGCATAGCCTCTGCAGTGTCAAAAGCGGCGATTGAATCTGGCGTTGCACGACTTCCAGAAGTGCCTAACCGCGCCGAATGAAGGCAATATAAGGCATATACTGGCGTGTAATTCAGTGTAAAGATTATAAAAAAACGGCAATTTTCATTGCCGTTTTTTTAATCTTCTTGTTCGTTCTCAATAGAAACGTCTATACCCATATCTTCCATTATGCGCCTTGCCTCAGCAGGTACACGATTAGGGTTATCTTTTCTCAAATCTTCGTCATCCGGTAACGGCTGACCTGTAAATGCATGAAGAAACGCTTCACATAACAATTCTGAATTCGTCGCATGACGTAAATTGTTTATCTGCCTACGCGTACGTTCATCGGTTAATGCTTTTAGCACATTAATAGGAATAGAAACGGTGACTTTCTTTACCTGTTCACTCTTTTTACCGTGCTCTGCGTAGGGATGAATATACTTACCGTTCCACTCTGCCATAATGCTAACTCTGTCTGATCTTATTTATGTTATGAAGAGAAATTCTAAACAAGTTGACGAAAAGGTCAATTGAGCAGTGTAAACCTCTTGACGTCTAGACGTAAATTCTTTAATTTAGACGTCTAAACGTCTATAAAAGAGTAATTTTACCATGGTTTCTTACGCACAAGGTGTCGATGCACTCAATCAGTCCCTTTCGGAACTGCGTGACATCGATGTGTCATTTGAGTTTTTTCCGCCTAAATCAGAGAAAATGGAACAAACCTTGTGGAAGTCAGTTGAGCGCTTAGCACCGCTAAAACCGAGCTATATGTCGGTAACTTATGGCGCGAATAGTGGTGAGCGTGACCGTACTCATGACGTGGTAAAACGCATTCAGCAGCAAACTGGCGTTGCAGCCGTGCCTCACCTTACTTGTGTTGATGCGAGCAGAGACGAGCTTAGACAGATTGCCCAAGACTACTGGGATTCTGGCATTCGTCGTATTGTTGCTCTTCGTGGTGATTTACCGCCAGGCGTGAAAGATACCGAAATGTACGCCTCTGATTTAGTGGCGCTACTAAAAGATGTAGCCGATTTCGATATCTCAGTGGCCGCTTACCCTGAAAAACACCCTGAAGCGCCTAATGCCCAATTCGACTTACTAAACCTTAAACGCAAAGCAGAAGCCGGTGCGAGCGAAGCAATTTCACAGTTTTTCTTTGACACCAGTGTATTTTTACGTTTTCGTGACCGAGCAGCAGCTGCAGGTATCGACCTAGACTTGGTGCCAGGCATACTGCCGGTAACCAATTATCAGACCTTGGTAAAGTTCGCCGGTTTCACCAACGTACATGTACCTGGGTTCTTACACAAAATGTTCGATGGACTTGACGATGACGATCAAGCTACTCGGAACCTCATTGGTGCTAACATCGCGATGGATCAGGTTAAGGTACTTGCCAAAGAAGGCGTGAAGCATTTTCATTTTTACACCCTTAACCGTAGTGAGTTGAGCTACGCTATTTGCCACATGCTAGGTGTGCGAGCAGGTTAATTTCGATTAAACCTTTGCTCCTATATGGCAGACCAGTATACCATTTGCCTATTATCAGGTATTTGAACGACTCGTTTGCCTTGCTGTCACTTTCCTTCGCTGTAAAAAGGTCAAGGTAAGCGGCGAATGGCCAAGGCGAGTAATAACTAGGAGTAAAGTGTGAATTGGGATCGGGTAAAAGCCATCTATCATAAGCTCGCACCACAAGTTGTCGATCTTTTCACTATCTTCATCAAGCGTTGCCGTGAAGACAATATTACCATTTCCGCAGGCCACCTAGCCTACGTTACGCTACTTTCTCTTGTTCCTTTCATCATGGTGACTTTCACCATCATGTCGGCGTTTCCTGCGTTTGCTTCCGTAAGAGGTAAATTAGAATACTTTATCTTTAATAATTTTGTACCTACCGCTAGCGATACAGTTCATGAGTATATGTCTGACTTTGTTGGCAACGCTTCAGAAATGGGCGCTATTGGTATTCTATCGCTACTTGTTGTGGCGCTAATGCTGATATCCAACGTTGATAAAACCCTTAACCGTATTTGGCGTACACAAAGCGATCGTCCTATCGTGTATACCTTTGCCATTTACTGGATGGTGATTACCTTAGGGCCCTTGCTTATCGGCTCTAGCGTGATAATTAGTTCTTATTTAGCAGGTCTAGCTGCTTTCGCCGAAGAATATACCCCTGGGTTAGGCACGTTTTTACTTACTCTTGTACCTAGCTTTGCTGCCATGCTGGCTTTCTTTATTTTGTACATGATAGTTCCGAACCGACGTGTTTTTGCCCGTCACGCTATTTCAGGTGCCATATTGGCGACGGTTGCGTTCGAATTAACGAAGTCTGGCTTTGCCCTTTATATTACTAATTTCCCCTCCTATGAGTTGATATACGGTGCGCTAGCCGTAGTACCTATCTTATTTTTGTGGGTCTATATCTCATGGATTTTAGTGCTATTAGGCGCTGAGTTTACGTGTAGCCTGGGCCAAGCGTTTGAAAATAGAAAAGCGGAAGCCGAGCCAAGGCAAATTCCAGAGGAATAAAAAAAGGCGTTGTAGGAAACGAAACTACAACGCCTTTTTAGTATCGTATTAGCTTGTTAATAGTAGAAACAAGCTAACGACTGATAAGCGACACACTTATTAGTTGGGCACTCATTAATTAGACATGGCAGCAATGAAGGCATCAGATTCAGCTATAGCTGAATTCATTTGCTCAATGAGTTGATCAACATCATTTTGAATAGTTGAAAGCTCACCTTGCAACGCGCCAATCGCGCTAGCATTCAAGTTATGCTTTAAGTATAAAACATTGTCTTGAAACGCACTTAATACCGGTGCCATTCTGCTTTCTGCTTTACGCATGGTTTTAATAAGCGCGCTGTATCTGCGCTCTGTATCACGCAATTTCTCAGTGCTTTCGCGTTTTAACGACGCGTTTTGATACTTTTCTAGCTCATCTTCCCATTCGTCAAAAAGTGCTTCTGCAACACTTTCAACTTTATCGATACGATCAGTGACATCATTGGCAGCAGAAAGGCTGTTTTCATACTCGCTGTTAAGCTTGTTATAAACATCTTCTAACTCGCCACCTTCAAAGGCAACCACGGCACTAAAAGCTTCCAGCGCAGAACTAAACTCTTCCTGTGCGTCTTCTTGCGACTCTTTTGCGTTTTCAACACGGTCCACAAGGATATCCCGTTTCTCAACGCCTACTTTCTCCCACGCCGCGTAATACGCAGATTGGCAGCCAGTTAGTACCAACATAGCAATAATAGCGGTTGCTATTAGCCTCATAACATCTCTCTCCCTCGATAGCGGGCCGCGCTAATAATACAAATAATGTGCAAAATAACGCCAAGCGGCCAAAATACAATTGCTAATACTACGGTTGCGGCAAGCGCATAGCTCACTCCAACCACAATAAAATAAAAAAGTGCGCCAAGTATTCGCCCTTGTACTAAATGCCCTAACCCTGGAATAAAAAAGTTACAAATTGCAGCAATCACATTGCCGCCAGATCCTTGCCCTGACATATAAACTTCCTCGCAATTGTTATCAGAATATGATTATGTAGTATTTCATAAGAATAAACTAAACTAAAACAGGCACCCGCACAACGCGCGGAAATAAAATGAAACGACTTTACCCAGATGTTACCTGCTATCAGAATGGATTTATCGAGGTGGGATGTGGGCACTCTCTCTATTACGAGCAGAGCGGCAACCCTAAGGGTATTCCAGTACTCTTTATTCATGGTGGTCCAGGTGCTGGTTTACCGCCAAATTATAAATGTTTCTTCGACAGTAACCGATACCGCATTATCGGATTTGAACAAAGGGGATGTGGGCGTTCAACACCGCTAGCCAGTACAAAAGACAACGATACATGGCTAAATGTAGAAGATATTGAAATATTAAGGCGCCAGCTCAACGTATCGAGTTGGTTAGTGTTTGGGGGCTCATGGGGCTCAACCTTAGCGCTTCTTTATGCTTTTAGGTATGCTGCTCATGTCAGCGGCCTTATTCTTCGCGGCGTATTTTTAGCACGCCAGCAAGACCGAGACTGGTTTTTGTCGCCACAAGGGGGTGCCGCTCAGCTTTTTCCAGAATATTATCGCCAGTTCGTTAAAGGGATAGACGGTTCGCTAAGTACCGCTGCTATTTGTACGCATTATCTCAATACATTGAAAGCCGATAACGAGGTACAACGCCATGCGGCGTTAAAGCGCTGGTATCAATGGGAGGAGCGACTTTCTCGCGTATCCTTACCTCCAGGCACGGGCGATTCCACCAGTCAATATCCCCTATCGCTTGTCACCAGCTTAGCCACTCTCGAATGCCATTTCTTAACGAATAAATGCTTTATTGATGAAGACTACATTCTTGATAATATAGACAAAATACGCGATATTCCTGGCACTATTATTCATGGTCGCTATGACATGATATGTAAAACTGAAGCGGCGGAATCATTACATAAGTCGTGGCCAGGAAGCCAACTTCAAATCATTCCTGATGCTGGCCATAGCACGTCTGAGCCAGGCATTGCTTATGCGTTGTGCCGCGCCACCAGAGATATGGCAAGATTTTTAAAGGAGCAAAAGTAATGATTGGGTTGGTTCAACGAGTATCTGAAGCTAGCGTGTCAGTGAACAATGAAATTATCGGTGAAATTGAGCAAGGTATGCTAGTGCTACTTGGCGTTGAAAAAGACGATGGCCCGAAAGAAATTGAAAAGCTTGCTAACAAATTATGCCGCTACCGTATTTTTTCCGACAGTGAGGGAAAAATGAATTTAAACGTTGAGCAAATTGGGGGCAAAATTCTTGTCGTATCGCAATTTACGTTAGTTGCCGACACACAAAAAGGCAATCGCCCAGGTTTTTCTAGGGGGGCGACACCTGAACATGGCAACGCTATTTACCTGCAATTTATAGAATCCCTTAAACAAAAGGGCATTCCCGTGGAAACTGGGCAATTTGGTGCTGAAATGAAAGTTGCCTTAGTGAATGACGGACCCGCCACCTTCCAGTTTCAGGTATAATGAACATACCAGAATTAATCTTGTGCGGTTTACATGCGTAAGGTTAAATAGATTTTCACTCTTTCATACAAGGCCTCTCTATTGTGTATAAGGTTGTAACTCCTAAAAGCGATACTGAATTCGAAGCCTATTTTCATTTTCGCTGGGCTCACCTTCGCCAGCCATGGAACTTTCCTCCTGGTTCAGAGAAAGATGAATATGAACAAGTGGCAGAGCACCGCACCATAGTGAACGGTAAAGGCGACATTGTTGCCTGTGGCCGTGTGCATTTAAATACCGCTGAAGAAGCACAAATTCGTCATATCGCCGTACACCCTGATCATCTGCGTAAGGGGCTTGGGCAGATGATAATGGACGCCTTAGAGAACGTGGCGAAAGAATTGGGTGCTATACGCGCGGTGACAAACAGCCGAGAAGTTTCTATCGACTTTTTCAGCGCATGTGGGTTTGTGGTTGAACGTGAAGCGCCTAACGAATTAGGCATGCTAAGACGCCAGCAGATGGTGAAAAAGCTAACTGAAAATAACACCTTAGTGCTGCATCCCAAGTGGTGTAAATCATTACAGCAAACCTGGACTGATACCATTCCCATTACAGAACATATGGGCATTAAACTATATCAATACACAGGCAGGACATTAGAAACCCGCGCGTCACTTAATAAGAATATTAATGTTCACGGCACTATGTTTGCCGGCAGTATTTTTTCGTTAGCCACTTTAACTGGCTGGGGAATGATTTACTTACAACTGAAAGAGCGTGGGCTAACAGGCGATATTGTATTGGGTGACGGCGATATTCACTATCATAAGCCCATTACTATGAAGCCTCGTGCAATCTGTAATATAGAAACCTTATCGGGCAAATTTAAGCCTTTAGAAAAAGGTGAGAAAGCACGATTTGCTTTGAACGTAGATATCTTGGATGGCGATAATGCCGTGGCAGAGTTTGAAGGGGTGTTTTGGGTGCTTCCAGAGCAAACCGAGGCCTAACGAGCAAAGGTATATTATTCGCTGTTTTTTACTTTCGTAAATGACACATACAAAAAAAGCGCCAGTAGGCGCTTTTTTCAATTATATTTGTTTAGCTTAGACGCTTGGGCGGCGCTTGCTTACGCAACCATGGCAGCTTGAAGCTTTTTCATCGCGTTCTTTTCAATTTGACGAACACGTTCAGCAGATACTTCGTACTTATCAGCAAGATCTTGAAGTGTAATTTTGCTGTCAGCCAACCAACGAGTCTCGATAATATCTTGGCTTCTGTCATCTAGCGTCTTAATGGCTGAGTACAAACGCTTGCTCGCATTAGTATCCCAATCGTTATTAATAACGTCCATCTCAACATCAGTTGATTTATCTTCAAGAAATTGAACCGGTGCAAAGTTGCCCGTTTCGTCCTCGTCAGCAGAAAGATCGAATGCTTGATCTTGGCTGCTCATTCGCGCTTCCATTTGAAGCACTTCTTTCGTACTCACACCCAGCTCGCTGGCTACCGTTTGCACTTCTTCGTGGGTAAACCAACCAAGACGTTTTTTCGCTTTGCGTAAGTTGAAGAACAATTTACGTTGCGCTTTTGTGGTAGCAACTTTAACAATACGCCAGTTCTTGAGTACGAACTCATGAATTTCAGCTTTGATCCAATGTACGGCAAAAGAAACCAAACGAACGCCCACTGTTGGGTCGAAACGCTTAACTGCCTTCATTAGACCAATATTACCTTCTTGGATAAGGTCAGCTTGTGGCAAACCATATCCTGAATAAGATTTTGCAATATGCACAACAAAGCGTAGATGAGACATAACCAGCTTGCGTGCTGCTTCTAAATCTTCATCTTCACGAAGACGCACCGCTAATGCGCGCTCTTCTTCTGCAGTTAGCATATCAATACGACTTACAGCTTGTACGTAGCCTTCAATGCTACCGCTGTGAGGAACTGATAGTGCTAGGGATTGCAATTTATTGCTCATTATTCACCTCATTCTTTGCAACTTGATATTAGCAAAGTAACATCAGCCGCGCGAGACTTAATTGCGATGAGAAACCAAACCAGTTATTGGTATGTAGTACCCATCTTCTAAAGATCAAGACCACAATTGCAAAAAACAGTTCAATTAGTGTCTATCTCTTTCCAAATTTCTCAAACATTGCAAAACGAATTTATCATTACGCTACAACGCTCAATAAATATCACCGGAAGCTTCAAAGAAACATAAGTGCGAACCCAGAGGAAACAGCTTATCGAAGCAGATATTCACGGTATATGCCCATTATACATTCAAAATGTATATAAAACATGCCATTCATCTTTCAAAAAGTTATATCAAACTTAAATTCGGTCGTATTTTTGTTATATATCAACAAAACTACTTTACCCGCTCTCGAATACGCAGACTATTACAATTTTTCGATTGCTAGCATCGCTTTTTTACTTACAATGAGATATAAAATTTATGCCTTAAAAGCGCTCGGCGCTATAATAAATAACAAAATAAAATAAATAACAAAATAATAATAAAAACTTTCATTTTTTTACCGACTTCAATCGCGTTTTTACGCGGCGAGAGCAAAGAGGCACTCGATGTTCGCATACGTAGCAAGACAACCCATATTCGACGTAAATAGGAACGTTTACGCTTACGAATTACTTTTCCGAATAGGGGAAGACAATTGCTTTCCAGATATTCCGCCCGATGAGGCGACCTCAAAAATTTTAACGTCTACGCATTTAAGCTTAGGTATTGAAGAAATAACAGGTGATAAAAAAGCATTTATTAATTTTCACCGCGATACCTTGATGTACCGATTTCCTACCTCATTAGACGCAAGTAAAGTGGTTATTGAGATTGTTGAAACCGTTGAGGTAGATGACGCGCTTATTGCCGCATGCAAGCACATACGAGGGTTAGGTTACCCCATTGCACTTGATGACTATGATATGGAAGATAAGTGGGACGCTTTCGTTCCTTTTACCAGTATTGTTAAAATAGACATTACTGAAATTGCTCACGAAACTATTCCCTCATTAGTTAAACGCTTCAAATCGCACAATATCGAACTTGTGGCCGAAAAAATCGAAACCTACGAAGAATTTCACAAGTTTAAGGAAATGGGTTTCGACTATTTTCAAGGTTACTTCCTAGCTAAACCAGAAATTGTACGTCATCGCAAATTAGGCCCTAGCGCGCTTACCATGATGGAACTACTCACGTTAAGTAGCCAACCCAAGCTAAATTTTGATGAAGTAAATCGAATTATTGAGCGCGATCCATCCCTCACCTATTTGCTATTACGCTTCATCAATAATCCCCTTATTAATAAGCGAAATAAAATTACATCCCTCAAGCATGCGCTTAACTTTATGGGCGAAGTTGAAGTTAAGAAGTTTATCGCGTTACTTGCATTGGCTAATTTAAATGACGGTCAGCCTCAAGAATTGATGCAGATGGCCCTTGTACGGGCAAAATTTTGTGAGCTTGTGTTTATCTCTTTTAAAGAAAGCGAAAATCAACTTACCGGCTTTTTAACCGGTCTTTTATCTATGCTTGATGCCATGATGGAACAACACATCGACGAATTGGTTAGTAAGGTACCTATTAGCGATAATGTAAAAGACGCGCTTTGTGGTGAGCCTGGCGTATTGAAAGACTGTCTTACTTTAGCTAAGTATTTTGAAAGAGCGAACTGGGCAGGTATTAAAAAGTTTTCCGGCAAGTACAACATTCAGCAAACTTTGCTTCACGGTTATTATAATGAAGCGATGAAATGGGCACACCACGTACATGTTTCAGCGCAGGTAGAGAAAAAGTAATTCAGGAATGTACGTTCACTAATATGACTTGCATAATGTAATGCGCAAATTAACGCGATTTTCGTAAATGCATGTTATGGTGGTGCAAATTACAGTAATATTCGTTGATAATTGTTCAACGTGCCAGTAGGGAACTTGTATGTTCGCATTTATCGCTCGCCAACCGATTTTGGATAAAACAAAGGATGTATTTGCTTACGAACTTTTGTTTCGAGATGGCAAGGCTGGCGCGTACCCCGAGCACTCTCCTGAAAAAGCGCAATATATTTCTGAACACTTTCATCCATTAGGGCTAGATGACATTAGCGGTGAAAAGACCTCTTTTATTAACTTTTCCTCTGAAACCATTATTTCTCGCTTCCCTACCACACTGAACCCAGAATCGGTTGTGGTTGAATTGGCTGACAACCCTTTTGCTCAAACGGGCTTGTTAGAAGCTTGTCAGCACATAAAGCGCCTTGGCTTTCGTATTGCTATTGACGACCCTATGATGCTTAGTGCTAAGCATGAAATTCTACCCCTTGTTGATATCGTAAAAGTAGATCTCTCGCAAATTCGTTTCGAAAACATAGAGAAAAATATTCCAAGATTCCTAGATGCCAACGTTGAACTCATAGCTGAACAAGTTGATACGCAAGACCAATTTGCGACCAGCATGGATCTTGGGTTTGATTTCTTCCAAGGCTATTTCTTTGCCCAGCCAGAAGCACGCATACTTCGCCAATTGCCGGCTTCTAAAATGAACATCGTCGACCTTATCGGCGAGTGCTCAAACGATAATTTTGATATTGATAAAGTGAGCCAAATTGTTGAGCGTGATGCTGCACTAAGCTACCTATTGCTTAAGTTTATCAATAACCCACTGATTAATAAGCGCCATAAAATAACCTCACTTAAACACGCCCTTAATTATATGGGTGAAGTGGAGGTGAAGAAGTTTATCGCGCTACTCAGCCTCACCAACTTAGGTGATGATAAGCCGTTAGAGATTATTCATATGTCTTTGGTTAGGGCCAAGTTTTTCGATTTATTGTCGGCAAAGCGTGGCTTAAAAGCGAACCCGCCTATCGGCTTTTTAGTGGGGTTATTTTCATTGTTGGATGCGTTATTAGATCAGTCTATAGATGATGTGCTTAAACAACTCCCGCTATCAGAAGAAATAAATGACGCCATCTTAGGAAAGACAGCAGAATTCAACAGCTACATGGGCCTAGTACGCGCTTTTGAAGGAGCGCTGTGGATGAATGTGATTAAACAAGCAAAAGTACTGGATATCGATCAAAAGCAACTTCATATCCTTTACAATCAAGCCATTGTGTGGGGTAACGGTGTGAGAAGCGCTATTTCTACGCACTTCCCTCGCGCCCCTGTTCAAAGCTAAGCCTATCAAAGCTAAACAGTAAGATAACGCTTATTTGGGTTCTATTTGTCGTACATGACGCTGTACTGAAATAAGCGACCCAAGCAACCCTAATGTAATAGATAGCCCCAACATCGTTAATAACGCCGTTCCCGTTAGGCCCGTAATATTAAAGTCTTTTTGATACATAGCAGCAAAGGTTTGAATACTGCTATCCATCCACCATAGAATTATTATAACGGCAAACCAAGCCATAAGCCCACCTAGTAAGCCGTACCAAAAACCGGTATATAGAAATGGACGATGAATAAAGGCATCGGTTGCCCCTACTAGCTTCATCACTACTATTTCATCATGCTTATTAAGAATGTTCAGTCGAATAGTGTTACCTATAATCAGCACCACAGCGAAGAACAATAAAATGCCAATAAAGGTGACAAGGTCGCTGGCAATATCAATAACCGCATACAAGCGCTCCAACCATTCTATATCTAACTTACCTATATCAACCTCACGCTGCTGCTTTAGCTTATCGAGCAGTGTTTTAGCGGCATTCGGTGTGGCATGCTTATCAATGGGGGTCACTAACACAACATCGGGTAGCGGGTTACTTTGCAAATACGCAATAGCATCTCCTAACCCTGATAAATGCTGAAACTCTTTTAACGCATCATCTGCAGGTATAAACACCACAGAATCAATTTCTTCCCAAGTATTTAACCTAGCAACCAATTGCTGTGAACTGGCGGCTGATATATCGGGTTTCAAAAATAAAGAAATCTCTGAGGCTTGTTCCCACCCGGCGGTAATTTTCTCGGTATTTTTAACCATAATGTAAAGCGTGCTAGGAAGGGTAATACTTAAGCCCAACACACCAATAGTCATCAGTGAAGCCGCGGGCTGACGCCATAATTCGCCTAAGCTTGAAAGGGCTTGCCTTATATGGCTTACGAAGAACATCACAATAGATTGTACAAACCCTATTTTCCTAGACGACGCGCCTTGGCTTCTACCTTTAAATAGAATACTCATTGCCAGTTCCCATTTAAGTCATCAGTTAGCCCGTCGGTAATCATTTGGCCGTCTTTTAAAGTGAGTGTGCGATATTTCATTCGGGCAATTAGCCCTAAATCATGGGTAGCGATGAACACAGATACACCGGCTTGGTTGAAATCTTCAAACAAGCGAATAATTTCCATAGAAAGTTTCGGGTCAAGGTTTCCGGTAGGCTCGTCGGCAAGAAGTAAGGGAGGCTTGTTAACAACAGCGCGTGCTATACCAACCCGTTGTTGTTCGCCGCCTGATAACATAATGGGTAAGTTGCGGCTTTTATCTCGTAACCCTACCATTTCTAGTGCGGCATCGACACGCTTGCCAATTTCTTTGTGGGTGTACCCTTCTATCACAAGTGGAAGCGCCACATTGTCGAAAACCGACTTGTCCATCAACAATTGATGGCTCTGGAAAATCATGCCTATATCGCGACGAATGTAGGCAATATCTCTTCGGCTAATAGCATTGAGGTCATGACCGTTTATCAGTACACGACCTACTGTAGGGCGTTCCATAATACTGATAAGTTTAAGCAGCGTGCTTTTCCCTGCGCCAGAGTGGCCGGTAAGAAAAGCCATTTCTCCAGGGGCGATGTGAAAATCGACTTTACTCAACGCCCGTTGTCCACCGGGGTAGGTTTTGCTTACTTGCTCAAACTTTATCATGCATGTTCCCTACTACCCTATTCCCGTAATTAGCTATTAATGCTGTCTACTCGCCGCTATCAATTTCGCTAAATAGCGCATCAATAAATTCTTGACCGTCGAACTGGCGTAAGTCATCAATACCTTCACCAACCCCTATATATCTGATAGGTATACCAAATTTATCCGCAATTGAGAAGATAACACCACCTTTTGCGGTACCGTCTAGTTTGGTAAGGGTAATACCAGTTAAGCCAACCGCTTGATTGAATAACTTCGCTTGGCTAATAGCATTTTGCCCTGTACCCGCATCAAGGGTAAGCATGACTTCGTGAGGGGCATTAGGGTTCAGCTTTTTCATTACGCGAACCACTTTCTTAAGCTCTTCCATCAAGTTGTCTTTGTTCTGCAAGCGACCTGCGGTATCGGCGATAAGAATATCTGTTTTGCGGGATTTTGCAGCTTCTAGCGCATCGTAAAGTACTGACGCACTATCTGCGCCCGTATGCTGTGCAATAACTGGAATACTGTTTCGCTCACCCCATACCTGCAATTGCTCTACAGCAGCAGCCCTAAAGGTATCACCCGCTGCCAGCATTACTTTTTTGCCCTGCTGCTGGAACTGCTTAGCTAATTTACCGATGGTGGTAGTTTTACCTACCCCATTTACACCAACCATGAGAATAACGAAGGGGCCTTCATCGCTATTGTGGGCGTTAATGGCATCGCTCAGCGGTTCGTTAACCTTCGAGAGCATGCCCGCCATTTGCTGTTTCAGGATATCAAGCAAGGCTTCTGCGTCTTTAAGATCTTTACGGCTTGCACTATCCGTTAAGTGGGTAATGATTTTTTGCGTGGTATCCATTCCCACATCAGCAACCAATAATTGGGTTTCTAAATCTTCGTATAATTCATCATCAATTGCCTTGCCTTTGAAAAGGCTAACTAGGCCGCTACCTAAGTTTGCTTTAGTGCGAGACAAGCTTTCTTTAAGGCGCGAGAATAGTGATTTTTTCTCTTTTGGAGCTGGTGCTGCCTCAACTACAGGTGCAGTTTCCACAACGGGCTCGTTAGCAATGTCGGCTGCTTCTGCTTCTGCTTCTGCTTCTGCTTCTGCTTCTGCTTCTGCTTCTAAAACGCTAGCTGTTTGAATTGGAAATTCAACAGCAGGCGCTTCACTTTCTTGCTTTGATTCAAGTTCTTGAAATGGCGTTTCAAGCGATTTCTCGGCATTTTCACCATCATTTACTGACGCTGGCGAACTAGCTTCATCGGCTATTTCAACTGCATCTAACTTGTCAGGAACCACGCCCACTGGCGCAGCGTCTTCTTTCTCGACAGGTACTGACACCGGCTCATTTGCTACTGGTGCTGCGCTTTCAGCTAAATCGCTCTGGGCAGGGTCTATTGAAGCGCTATTGGCATCTTCCGATAGGTCACTACCGGCAGTGTCTTTGACCACTGGCGCGGCAGTGTCTTTGACCACTGGCGCGGCAGTGCTAGGTGGCTGCTCGGCGTCTGAAGTTTGTGATTCATCAGGTAAAACTGCGTTTTGATCAACTGACTTTTGATCTTGGTTTTCCTGTGCTTTTTGCTTATTTGCTTTTTTGTTCTTACCGAACCAGCCAAAAAGTTTCGACATTGTTAAGACAAATCCTTATAAATACTGGGCAATTTCGGCTACACTTGCCGAATATTGAATAACCCCATGATACCATTGTCAGCGACTATGAAGCGAGTTTCTCGCCCACTCAGGGCATCTTCAACTGCAAAAAAATCCTATTCTACCCACGCAAAAGCGAAAGGCGGACATATTCGCATTATCAGCGGTCAATGGCGGGGAAGAAAGCTACCGGTTCTCGACGCAGAAGGTTTACGCCCCACCACCGACCGAAATAAAGAAACCTTATTCAATTGGCTTATGCCTTATTTGAATGAAGCAAAGTGCTTAGATGTATTTGCAGGCTCGGGGGGCTTGGGATTAGAAGCGCTGTCACGCTATGCCCTTTCTTGTGATTTTATTGAATTAGATAAATCGGCAAGTGCACAGTTAAAAAAGAATTTGGCGTTATTGACGGCTAATAATGCACAAACTGCTAGCGTCCATCAGGGCGATGCCTTAGCAATACTCCCTACCTTTTCAGGTAAAAGCTTCGATATAATGTTTGTCGATCCGCCTTTTCACAAAGGGTTGGTAGCACCAACGTTATCGGCTATTGCCACTAATAACTTATTGTCAAACGACGGTGTGTTATACGTAGAGCACGAAGCGAACCTCGCGCCTATTTCCCTGCCGGACCACTGGCAAATTATAAAAGAAAAGCGCACATCGGCGCTTTGCTATTATTTGATAAAGGCTGTGTGATAAAACTGCATTGTCTCACGATAAACGCGTTAAGCCCTTACTACGAGAACATTAAGCCAAATCGAGACCGATATTCGAAATACCTTCTTCTAACGCAATCGCTTTTAGCGCATCAGCCGTGCTAGCAGGAGACTTCCCTGCTTCAACACAGTCAAGCAATGCTTCTTGCACTTCTACTTCAAACACCATAAGTGGGTGCTCTTTTACGGTTTCATCATCGGCTTCGCCGCTTTCTAACAAGTAAGCTTCTACGCTACCTTGAGAAAGCTTACTAACAACTACCGCACCTTGTGGGTCGTCGCCGGCAATAAGATTAAGCACAGCGGCCAACCCAATTGCGGCATCAATCGCGGGATACACGCCATAGGTATCAAAATCGCTAGTATCGGGCGTCGCCACTTCCACTTTTTCAAGTTGTACTGCAAGATTGAACTTACTTTTAGGTGCTTTAACCGACTCCCATACAAGATTGAGACAATTACGAATACCTTCTTTATCACCAAATTCGGTAACGTCACAGAACAGCTCGTAATTAGGGATCATTCGTTCAAGCAAGGCTGCGCTAAACGCAACTGCTTTGTATCCTTCAAGCATGCGCACACGCCCAAATGTATTAAGTTTTTGCTTTGCCATTAATTAGCTCCGGTGGCATGCATAAAGTATTGAGTAGCACCATCAAGAAGCATTTGAATGGCTATCATGACGAGGATCATCCCCATTAATCGTTCCATAGCAATAAGACCACGTTCGCCTAATAGCTTATGAAACACATTTGAAAACATCAAAATTACTGCACTTATTAACCATGCGGCGCCAAGCGCAAGTGCCCAGTCAGACATACGATCTGGGTTTTGGTTTGCCAGAAGAATGAGAGCCGCTAATGTTGAGGGCCCTGCAATCATTGGAATAGCCAGCGGCACCAAGAACGGCTCTTCGCCAACGGCGAGCCCGCTAGGGTTACCCGCTGACGGAAAAATCATTTTAAGCGCAATCAAAAATAAGATAATACCACCAGCAATGCTAACCGTTTCTTGTTCAACATTGAGGAAATTTAATACCGACTGGCCACTAAATAGGAATAAAAATAAAATTCCTAAAGCAAACAGTAACTCTCTGATAAGAATCATTTGCCGTCTTCGGGGCTCTATTAACTTTAAAACCGACATGAACACAGGCAAATTGCCAAGAGGATCCATGATCAAGAATAACATGACGGCTGCTGACCAAGTATCCATTTTTTCTTATTCTCCAATAACTTGCTGGGTATCACCGACTGCAAGAATACTTTTTATATCTATCATTTTCTGCATTGTACAAAAAAGCATTCGTAATTTGTCAATTTTAGGCTTAAATATTAACTATAACGCTTTGAAAACGTTACGGACAAAAATACATCTAGTGCAAAGCTTTAAAATTGAGCTATTCTCATAATTCTGTATTGAGTCATTTTATTATTACTATGTACATCAATAATTGAGCGCACCGAGGTATCGCAGCGGTAGCGGCGCTTACAACGAGAGTAAATTTAAAAAATAACGTTGGGAACCAGCAGAATGAGTTTGATGACTGTAAAAGAAGTAGCGGCCTATTTAGGTGTTCAGGAAGTAAGAGTAGAACGCTTAGAAAGAGAAAGCCTATTGGTGGCAAAAGAAAAAGACACTGACGGTAATGCCTTGTTTGATAGCGCAGATGTAGAGCGCTACAAAGTGCTTGCTGAGCGCTTAGGCGGTATTTAACTGCCCGCAAATATTTATCTGAACAGATAAACTGAATTAAGTGATGTCGCCACCTTAGGGTGGCGACATCCGTTTACGACTTATTTAAAGTCTTGAAGCATTCTTGCAATGCTTCGAATTCCTTTGGCTGTTGCACCTACTGGCATTTCTGCTGTTGCGCCGCCATGATAAGCCGCCGCTAAATCTAAGTGCACCCAACCTTTTCCTTCGGGGTTTACAAACCGTGATAAAAAGCCTGCCGCATTAGAGGCACCGCCGCCACCGCCGCCTTTCATTGGTCGGCTGTTTGCGGTATCTGCAAAGGCAGATGGGCAACGATCGGCATGAAACGATTCAATCGGTAGAGGCCAAAAACGTTCGTTTTCAGCAGTCGCCGCCGCTAGCATTTGCGAACGGGCATGGTCATCCATTGAAAATACTGCGTGGTAATCAGAACCTAGCGCCACCACTGCTGCCCCGGTTAATGTGGCTGCATCAATAATTAATGGCGCGCCCGTTTCGGTTGCTGCCATTAACCCATCAGCCAATACCAAACGTCCTTCCGCATCGGTATTAACGACTTCAACAGTCACACCATTTTTATAGGTAAGTACATCACCCAATTTATAAGCATGCCCACTAATTAGGTTTTCTGCACAGCATAAAATGAGCTTTAAACGCTTACTAATGCCTTGGCTAATGGCCAAGCCTAGTGCACCGGTTACGGTAGCGGCGCCGCCCATATCGCATTTCATATCAAGCATACCTTCACTTGATTTAATGCTGTAACCACCACTGTCGAAGGTTATACCTTTTCCAACCAGAACCGCTTCAACAGGGGCATCAGGATCACCCGTTGGGTTGTAGTCTAGCTCTAACATCACAGGCGGGCGTTCACTGCCTCTGCCCACGTTATAAATACCTGTCCAACCAGCATCTTTTAATTCTTCACCCACTGTCATGGTATAAGACACATGCTCTTTACCTAATTCAGACAACCAAACTGCTGCACGCTGGGCTAACGTTTCAGGGCTTAAATCTTCAGGCGTATCGTTCACTAACTGACGGGTAAATAGTAAAGCAGCGTAGTTTTGTTCTAGCCACTGCTTGTCGTCGTTGTCAGCCCATTTGATAGTTGAAGGATTGCGAGCACGGGTAAAACTTAACGCGAAAGCCCATTGCTGTTCTTTGGTCCACTCGCCTGTTAAGGCCACTTCGGGAATATTTAACCCATCAAGCTTACGCGCCACTTGCTGAATGGTACGTTCATTCTTTCCACCCTGGCTGCTATCACCATTAGATAGATGGATCACTGCGCCATTTTCAGCAAAAGAGAGCTTAGTATTTTCTCCCCACGAACTATTGGCTTTATCTGAGGATAAGCTTACGGTAAATTCTGCCATTACGTTTTAATCCTTATATATTTTTGCGTTTCATTGCTGGGGTAGATGTTTAGTTCTAGCAACGCAATGCATGTAAATTCATGTCGTTATAGGCCAATTGTTATGTTTTTTTCGCCATCACTACTACGTGGCACCTTAATTAAACGCTATAAACGGTTTCTTGCCGACGTAGAACTTGAAGACGGCTCAATAGTGACTGCACATTGCCCCAATACGGGAGCGATGACAGGATGCGCCGAACCCGGCTACACCGTCTATTTGAGCGAGTCTGACAATCCTAAGCGAAAGTTAAAATATACCTGGGAGCTTGCCCAAACCTTCGAAGGCGACTTCATTGGCATTAATACTCACAATGCTAATAAATTGGTGGCAGAGGCACTAAATAACAAGGTCTTGTCTGTATTTTCTGATATTAATCATTGGAAAGCTGAAGTAACACCGCCTGGCGGTAATAGTCGTTTCGACTTTGCCTGCGGTCAAGATGACACCCTTGAGTATGTCGAAGTGAAATCTGTCACTCTGGCGCGGGGAAACCAAGGATATTTTCCTGATGCGGTAACCGCCAGAGGTGCAAAACATTGTTTAGAACTTGCAGAACTCTCTCAACAAGGTATAAGTACCTGCTTATTATTTTGTGTTCAGCATACGGGCGTGCATTCTGTACAAGTAGCGCGAGATATTGATCCTGTTTACGCCGACGCCGTAAATACCGCGGTCGCATCAGGAGTGAAGTTCCTCGCAGCAAGCTGTTCAATTGATGAACAAAAAATAGTTATAAATCAAACACTACCAGTAATCGTGTGAAAAATAGGTTGATTTTTTTCATTTCGCCTTCATATTTGCGCCTTGTTTTACTGGAAGAACGTGAAATACGTAAACTAGTAACAGTGCTGACTTATAATCAATATCATCAGCATAATAATTACATAGACACGAGCAATTGCTTGTAATGAACGGCTTTGATTTAGTTAATCGATTCATTCAGGACAAGATGGATGTCGTAGTGTAGGAGATGTGGCAGATGCCAACAGGAAAAGAGACAAAATCCCTAGGGCTATTAGCACTAGCAGGATTACAGCCGTACCAGGCTACCGCTGACGAAGAGTACATGGGCGAGCCGCAAATGGAACACTTCCGTTTACTGCTTAAAGCATGGCGCAACCAACTTCGTGAAGAAGTTGACCGCACCGTTACGCACATGAAAGATGAAGCAGCAAACTTTCCAGACCCGGTAGACCGCGCTGCGCAAGAAGAAGAGTTCAGCCTTGAATTACGTACTCGCGACCGCGAACGTAAATTGATCAAGAAGATTGAGAAGACGCTTAAGCGTATTGAAGAAGATGACTTTGGTTTTTGTGACCAATGTGGCATTGAAATCGGTATTCGTCGCTTAGAGGCTCGTCCTACCGCCGATTTATGTATCGACTGTAAGACCATGGCCGAAATCAAAGAAAAGCAACTACAGGGTTAATAAACCTTCGTAGTAAGTTACACGCCTCATAGTATTTACTATAGAGGTGTGTAACAGTATTTCTATTAATGCCTTCTAAAATCGACTCCTCACCTCTGTATGTCGGCCGCTTCGCGCCTTCGCCGTCAGGGCAACTTCATTTCGGCTCTTTAGTTACCGCGCTCGCTAGCTACCTCGATGCACGTCATTTAAACGGGCAATGGTTAGTTCGAATGGAAGACATTGACGCACCGCGATGTTTACCTGGTGTCGATAGCGATATTTTGCATACCCTTGAATGCCATGGCCTCCACTGGGATGGTCCCGTTTTATATCAACAACAGCAGCATGCAAGGTATCAGGCAAAACTTGATAGCCTGCTAGCAGACAACTCAGCCTACTTTTGTGCCTGTACTCGCAAGCAAATAAAAGCAAATGGCGGGCACGACAATCACTATTGTCGAGAACTAGGCCTAACCGCTCAGGCAGTGTCCGAATCAGCGCCAAATACCCGTGGCTTAGCAGTTCGATTAAAACTTGATTGCCACTTAGATGCCTTTAATGACGGCATTATGGGCAGGGTCGATAAAACAGGGGCAATATCTAAAGCCCATTCAACATCCGCTGATTTAACTTCATCTAGCTTTGCCGAAGCGGAACAAGACAGAGACAAAAGCAGTAGCAGAAGCGACGATGGCTCAATAAGCGCTAGCGAAGTAACACCATTAAGTACAGTACCAGAAGATGTTGTAATTAAGCGCAGCGATGGCCTTTTCGCCTATAACTTTGTAGTAGCATTAGACGATGAATATCAGGGTGTAACAGACATTATCAGAGGCAGCGACCTTTTAAATGTCACCCCGCTTCAACGCGCTATTTATCGTTCATTAGGCTGCAATGTGCCACAATATGGGCATATTCCGGTTGCTGCTGTGACGCCAGGGCGAAAGTTGAGTAAACAAAATCATGCTGCCCCCATTAACAACAAGAATGTGCTGGAAAATATCGTTAATGGCCTGTCTTTTTTAGGCCAAGGTGACTATCACGCGAACGAATTTGAAAATGCCACACAACTGCTTACTATGGCAATATCGCGCTGGGATAGGAAATTAGTACCTAAAATAGCCGAAATTATTGTGGGCGAGCACGAATCCACTTATTATAGCCATCCTTTATAGCCTTCGGAGACTTCACCATCATTCATCGTGTTTTCAATTCTGTTAAGCGAGCCTTTACTAAGGAACATACCGCTGACAATGTACTAGAGCCTCGTGTTATGACTCGTGGGGAGCACGGCATCTCTCGCGAAGACGTGAGCCCTAATGCGTTGAAAGTCATGTATCGCCTTAACGGAGCAGGCTTCGAGTCCTATTTGGTCGGAGGTTGTGTTCGCGATATTTTGATGGGACATGAGCCCAAGGACTTTGATGTGGCCACCAATGCCACACCGGAACAAATTAAGGGGCTATTTAGGAATTGCCGTTTAATTGGCCGTCGTTTCAGACTCGCTCACATTGTATTTGGCCGTGAAGTAATAGAAGTAGCCACTTTTCGTGGCCATCACAGCGAAGAACCTGAGGCTAAAGAAGTACCAAAGAACAAAGCAGTGTCGAAACGAGATGCCCATGGGCAACTGGTCAGAGATAATGTTTTTGGCAGTATTGAAGAAGATGCCGAGCGCCGCGATTTCACATTTAATGCCATGTACTACAGTGTGGCTGATTTCACGGTAAAAGACTTTGCGAATGGTCTAGAGGCAATTGAAAAGCGTGAAGTACGTTTAATTGGCGACCCTGAAGTTCGTTATCGTGAAGATCCAGTTCGAATGCTTCGCGCCGTGCGTTTCGCGACTAAGCTTTCAATGCGTATAAGCGACGACACTGCGGCACCAATCAAGCAGCTAGCGAGCTTGCTAAACAATATTCCGGCCGCGCGACTATTCGAAGAAACCTTAAAGCTGTTCTTATCTGGTCAAGGTGAGAAAACCTTTATGATGCTGCGAGAATACGGCTTAATTGCGCCTTTATTCCCGCAACTTGCGCCGTTTATCGAAGATGAAAACAGCCGTGAAATGCAGTTTGTACGAAAAGTACTGCAAAACACCGATGAAAGAATTAATAACGATCAACGGGTAACACCCGCATTTTTGTATGCCGCATTACTCTGGTACCCGTTAGAAGAACGCGCGCAAATTATGCAGGCAGAATCTGGCTTAAATGCGCATGATGCTTTCAACCTTGCATCAACTGAAGTGATTGCAAAGCAAACCCAGCGCATTATGATCCCTAAGCGTTTCTCCACAGTCATTCGAGACATTTGGATTTTACAGCAACGCCTTCCCAAGCGTTTCGGCCGTCGTGCCTTTCAGCTGTTAACCCATCCTAAATTTCGTGCCGGTTACGATTTTCTATTAGTTCGCGGGCAAGTTGAAGGCGGAGCCCTATTGGAGCTAGCCCAGTGGTGGACACATTTTCAGCACGGCGAACCTGGTAAGCAAAAGAAAATGTTAAACGACTTACGTCGCCAAGAAGGTGATGGCCCCAAACCAAGAAAGCGTAAACGCCGTCCAGCATCGAGAAATACTGATGCATAAAGAGCACGTTTATATTGGTATAGGCAGCAACCTAGGCGACCCTGTTCAACACGTTGAAGACGCCTTTATTGCGCTGGGTTTACTTGAAGGTACTCGCGTGCTTGCGTGCTCATCGCTGTATTCTAGTAAGCCTATGGGTCCGCAAGACCAACCGGATTACATTAACGCGGTATCGCTAATTGAAACTACGCTAGCGCCAGATAAATTGCTAAGTGCATTACAGCGCACCGAACACGATTTTGGCCGAGAGCGCAAAGGGCAACGATGGGGCGCAAGAACGCTCGATCTGGACATTTTACTTTACGGCAGCCAAACAATTTCTACGCCTGATCTTACCGTGCCACATAGTGGCATGTCTGAACGTGAGTTTGTGCTAGTTCCTCTCTTTGAAATAGCTCAAACTATGGTCATGCCTGACGGAAAACCCATCTCTCACTGGGTTGCAAAATGCTCTCTTGATGGCCTTAAACGCCTGCGCGCTTCCATTTAGCTTCAAAATCCGTATAGTTCGCCCCATTATTCTTTCCCTGGAAGGTTGCTATGAAGAAAATTACTGTTTCTGGTTTGCTTAAGAAGAAGCAAGCCGGCGAAAAAATTACCTCACTAACAGCTTACGATGCCAGCTTTGCTAAAATGTTTGATGAGCAAGGTATTGATGCCTTACTAATTGGCGATTCGCTAGGTATGGTGCTTCAGGGAGAAAGCGACACCTTACCGGTGACCATTGAAGATATTGAATACCATACGCGCAGCGTAAGGAAAGGTACTGAACGTGCCTTCGTCTTAGCAGACATGCCGTTTATGTCCTACGCGACACCAGAACAAACTTATGCGAATGCAGCTAAGCTCATGGCAGCAGGTGCAAGCATGATTAAAATGGAAGGCGGTAGCTGGTTATGCGAAACCATTCAGGGTTTGAATTTGCGTGGCGTGCCTGTATGTGGTCATTTAGGGCTCACGCCACAGTCGGTTCACGTTTTTGGTGGATTTAAAATACAGGGCCGTGAAGCCGACAAAGCAGAAAAACTGCTAGCAGAAGCGAAAGCACTTGAAGCTGCAGGTATTCAGCTACTCGTGCTAGAGTGCGTACCGTCTTCATTAGGCAAAGCCGTAAGCGAAGCATTGACTATACCGGTAATTGGTATTGGCGCTGGAAATGATACAGATGGCCAGATACTGGTAATGCATGACATGTTTGGTATTAGTGCCAACTACATGCCTAAGTTTTCAAAAAACTACCTTGCCGAGACGGGCGATATGCGCAAGGCGGTTCAGCAGTATATTGCAGAAGTACAAAGTGGTGCCTTCCCGTCCCCTGAGCACAGCTTTGAGTAACGAGGTTTAAATATGAAGGTTGTTGACGACATTGCGTCATTACGAAAACTAACTACTGAATGGAAATTCAGTGGTAGCACTGTTGGGTTTGTTCCCACCATGGGAAACCTGCACAACGGGCACTTAAAACTCGTTAAACGCGCCAAGGCACATAATTCCCGAGTGGTAGTGAGTATTTTTGTTAACCCTATGCAATTTGGTGCTAATGAAGATTTAGATGCATACCCACGTACCATTGAAGAAGACAAAGCCAAGCTTATTGAAGCGGGTGTTGATGCCGTATTTTTACCCAGCGTTAGCGATATGTATCCAGGCGGGGTTGAACACCAAACGGTAGTAGAAGTACCCGACATTTCGGATATTCTATGTGGTGCAAGTCGTCCCGGGCATTTTCGCGGTGTAGCCACGGTAGTGAGCAAATTATTTAATATGGTTCACCCACATGATGCTTTTTTCGGGGAAAAAGACTTTCAGCAATTGCAGGTTATTCGCACCATGGTGCGCGACCTTTCTATGGGCGTAACCATTCATGGCATTCCCACCGAACGTGATGTATCTGGCCTAGCCTTAAGCTCGCGCAACGGTTATTTAACTGATGAGCAACGTCATACTGCGGCTACTATTTACAGTGAAATGACATCCCTGAAAGCCCGTATAGAAGCGGGTGAAAGAAATTACGTCGCATTGGCGGCAGACCTTGCAGACATCCTAACCGACTCAGGCTTTAAAAATGACTATGTGCATATTGTTAATGCTCAAAGTCTAAAGCCTGCGAAAGAAACCGATGCACACTTAGTTATTTTAGTGGCGGCGTTTCTGGGTAACACCCGTCTTATCGATAACCTCCAAATCCAGTTGTAGGCTTAGATAAAGGCGCGGGTATTGATAACACGCTTTAAACCATACATTATCAATTACCACCACAAAAAAGCCCCCGTATTCACATGCGGGGGCTTTTTTTGTATCTTTTTTTATCTGCTAGTAATGCGTCTTTCGAATAACCTAAATAGTCAGCCCGATTTATCAGGCAACAGGTATCGTCACTATTATCTTCACCAACTCTTTATACAGTTTAGTGCCGGTAGCAATGACGTGCTGCTCGTTAAGTATATTACGTAAATCCTGTGTGCTGGTAAGTGGGTTCGCTAGCACCACCCTAAATACAGTAATACAGTTAGTGGGGTATTCTGGCGCTTCTAAGCGCGTACGAGAGACAAAAGACTTCCCTGCCTCCCGTTGCTGCTTCTGTACAATTACAGTTAGCCTATCAAGCTTCTCGTTAATCTTATCTTTAGTGGCTTCATCCGCATGTTTAAGCTTTTCTTGCAGGCCAGCGGGACAAACTCGATACGTTAGCAATGAGAGTGTAGGTGACGTAGTCAGTTCAAAGTCAGGGTGCTTTGCAATCATATCGGCAAAGGTGCCTGCTTTTTCGATGCTTCTGTCGATTAATAGCTCATAGCCCCTGCGCCCAAAGATATGCATGGCAGAATATACCATCATGGCCATGCCGTTACGCGAACCTTCAAGCGTAGTCGCACCTAAATCTTTAGAGCCTGCACGCAGAATGTATTGTGCATGATGGCGCACTGCATTGGCATCTTCAGGATTTTTGAACAGCGCCATACCTGCGCCCATTGGCACATACATTTGTTTATGGGCATCAATTGTGACCGAGTCAGCACGTTCAATGCCTTTCAAGCGGTGTTTATATTGCGATGAAAACAAGGTTGCCCCACCCCACGCGGCATCCACATGGAACCAGCATCCTAATTCTTTGGCTACGTCAGCCAATTCGTTAAGCGGGTCGACATGCCCTGTTTCCGTAGTACCACCAACGCCAACAATGGCCAGTAACTTATTGCCTTCTTCCTGATAACGTTTACCCGCGGCGAGTGCTTTTTCAGGGTCGAGAGTTTGATTCGGCGCAGGTAATGATAATAATTGATCGCGACCTAACCCTAACGCATCCACCGCTTTTGATAAGGAGTAGTGCCCACGCTTACTACACATAACGCCAAGATGATTAATATCGTGGAAACGATAAGCCGCAGCAAGTCCTGCTTTTGCTACACCGGCAAACCCCTCTTGCGGGCCCAAAATCTTATTTCTAGCGACCCACAAAGCGGTAATATTGGCAATAGTTCCACCAGAACAAAAGGCGCCTAAAGAGCGTTTGGCGCTGTGTAAGTGACTATCGTAGAAGTCTTTCGATTCGTCATAAACGAGATTATGCATCATGCCTAGCACTTGACGCTCAAGTGGCGTGAATGCCTTTGAGGTTTCTATTTTCACTAGGTTCTGATTAAGCCCCACCATCAACTTAGACAGGGGCAAATGAAAATAGGGAAGCGCTGAGGTCATATGACCAATAAACGTAGGCGAATAGGTATTTACCGAATGGGCAACCAATTTATCGAGTAAGCTTTCAGCATGGGTTGAAACAAACTCTGGCGATTCAGGTACTTTTGAATCTGAGAAGTCTTTCTCAATTTCTTCTAGCGAGGTTTTTTTGGTAACAACGTGCTGCGACAAAAAATCTAAGATATTGTCAGATAAATGCTGTTCAATTTGAGCCATCTTTGAGTCTTTGTGTTCAGGCTTGGTAAAGACCCTAAACAAGTGCTCTAGACTAACTTGCGCTTCACCCACTCAACCGACCTCACTTTGAAATGACTCTTTTTCAAGAAAATACAACCCAACTTCGTTGCTTACGCTGAAAGCAATCATAATACTTTCAGGGTCACGAACTTTACCTCAGATTGCCCACTTCGCCAAGCGTATCCCGATGATTTGACCGTGTATCAGTACAAGATATTTTGTGGTGATAATTCACTATCAATACAGTGAAGTAACCTAAACTTCTCAAATTATGACGGGTAGTGCTATATTTTGCCTATACATACGAATAAAAATAAAGGCTGTAATGTGCCAATAAGAGCCGTAAGTAAAACCGTGTCTATTAATGATATCGTACCCTACTTTCAACCTATCATGGATTTAAGGTCGAAGCGTGTGTGGCGTTACGAGTGCTTAGCGCGTTTAATTACTGCCGAAGACAAAACCTTTTTGCCTAGCGAATTTCTCTACCTAATTGAACGGGAGCAACACGTTAAGGCACTTACCGAAGCCATGTTCTGCCAAAGTGCCCGTTACTTTCGCCATGTACAAGTACCTTGGAGTATTAATATAAGCGCGCGAGATTTACTAAACGACAACCTGGCTGACACGCTACTTTCCCATTTAACAAATTACCCAAACCCAGAAAGAGTCAGCATTGAGATAAGTGCTGCCAGTGCATTAACCCACCCAGCGTTAATGCAAGCGTTTGTTGAGAGAAGCGCTGAGGCAGGGCTTGGCGTTTTCTTAGATAATGTGGGTGAAAACCCCGGCAACATTAATGCAATATTAAATATGCCGATTAAAGGCATTAAGTTAGCCGGTGGCTTGATAAGCCACTATGAACAAGACGAAGCGGTGCAGGATTACGTCGATAATTTGCTCGAACTGTGCCAAGCGCGCGCTATTAGCGTGGTAGCAGAACATATTGAAACAGATTTACTGCTTGAAAGTGTAAACAAACTGCCCATTCAGTACGCGCAAGGTTATGTCTTTAGCCCTCCGCAACCGAATACCCCCCATCACTAGCCGCGGGTAGCTGTTCTCAACTATTCTACGCCCCGCCATCGGCCTCTTCTGAATAGCAATTAAGCGACCAGCAGTGTTGGCCGCTAGCGCGATATTTGCGTTCAAATGGGGTCATGGCATTATCAGACGTAATTTCAGTTAAATTCGACACCAAGCCGTAATGCGTAGCAGCTTGAGCAAACTCCATTAAGTAAACCAACCAATTACTACGCACTTCAATATTCGGAGTGATCGCCATTAAATCGGCCATGGCAGCACTACCATGCCAGCGCTTTTGCACCTGGGTTTTCTTCGGATAAGGGTTTGGATAGAACAAGCAATGCTGGCTTACCTTCCAATTTGCCCTATTAACCAAACGCCAAAAGTCATTCACATCGGCGCGAATAACCCGATAATTATCTTGCCCCGCTGAATAATGCTGATGTTTGTCCACCCGCTGCGCCGATTTATCTAAGCCAATAACACGGCAATCAGGGTTCGCTTTAGCAATATTTGCTGTGCTTTCACCCACGCCACAGCAAGAGTCTAAAATAATATCGCCGGTAAACCCGTCAAGCCATTCGGTTGCTTCATTGAAGGCGAGCTGCGTATGCTCGCCAATGGGGCGCTGATTTTCAGACGACTTATAACGCTTTACTAAATCATCGAGCTTTTCGTGCACACCTTCTTGATTCGTTGTGATGCTTCGGGAGTTGCCGCTAGCCATTAGCTACGTATTCCTTTGCCTGTTTTCAGTAGGTAATAAGCAACAGCGAACAGCACAATATTAAAGCCCACTAGTAGTGCTAACGATAAGGTAACGTCAACATCTGAAACACCTAAGAACCCGTAGCGGAAACCATTCACCATATACACAACAGGGTTGGCCTTGCTCACCCACTGCCAAAACTCTGGTAATAAGCTAAGTGAATAGAATACGCCGCCAAGGTAGGTTAACGGCGTTAATACGAAGGTGGGTACAACACTAATATCATCGAAAGTTTTTGCAAAAATGGCGTTAATTAGCCCTGCCGTTGAAAACAATGATGAGGTCAGTAGTACGGTAAGAATAATGATACCGATATGATGTATTTGCACATCAACAAAGAACAGCGATACCAAAGTAACAATAATGCCAATTAGCACAGCCCTTGCTACACCGCCCCCAACAAAGCCTAGAATGATCACTGACGTGGGCACGGGAGAAACCAATAACTCTTCAATATTTCGCTGAAATTTCGCACTGAAAAAAGACGACGAGACATTTGCGTATGAGTTGGTGATAACCGACATCATGATCAAACCTGGAACAATAAACTCCATGTAAGAAAAGCCGCCCATTTCGCCTATTCGGTTACCGATGAGGCTGCCGAAAATCACGAAATACAAACTCATGGTAATAGCGGGCGGCACTAAGGTTTGGATCCAAATGCGTAAAAAGCGAGTGCACTCTTTTATCCAAATAGTGGTTAGCGCCACATAGTTTTGCTTGAACCAGCCAATCTTTTCTTCCGACTGTGTGTTTGCTTGTGAATTCATGTTCAACCCTCTGCCTTTGCCGTTTCAACCAAACGCACAAACAACTCTTCTAATCGGTTTGATTTATTACGCATACTCAGTACTTGTACCCCCTGCTCGGTTAATTGAGCAAAAACAGGGTTTAACCCTTCTGCCTTTTCCACATCGACTTCCAAAGTATGGTCGTCAAGTAAACGGCTTTCGTAACCTGTCAAAAGCGGCTTTTGCTGACCAAGGTTAATGTCCAGTACGAAGGTTTCTGTGTTCAACTTCGACAATAAAGCCTTCATGCTGGTGTTTTCCACAATGGTGCCTTTGTTAATAATGGCAATGTTGCGGCACAGCATTTCTGCTTCTTCTAGGTAGTGTGTCGTTAAGATAATGGTAATACCTTGGCGGTTAATCTCTTCTAAGAAGCCCCACATTGAACGACGGATTTCTATATCTACGCCAGCGGTTGGTTCATCAAGTATTAATAAACGAGGCTCGTGCATAAGAGCGCGGGCAATCATTAGCCTGCGTTTCATGCCACCTGATAATTCGCGAGCTCTGGCATCGCGTTTTTCCCATAAATCGAGCTGAGCTAAATACTTCTGAGCCCGCTCTTTCGCAATATTTCGGGGCACGCCATAATAACCCGCTTGGTTGAGCACAATTTGCATCACGGTTTCAAACTGATTGAAGTTGAATTCCTGTGGCACTAGGCCAATACATGCTTTGGCTTGCTCTTTTTGGGTATGAAGGTCGTAACCAAAAATCGATACCTTGCCATCGGTTTGATTAACCAAAGAACTGATAATACCGATAGTGGTAGATTTACCCGCGCCATTCGGCCCAAGTAAAGCGAAAAAGTCCCCTTTATCAACAGTGAGATCTACGCCTTTAAGTGCCTGTACGCCACCTTTATACGTTTTGGTTAAGCCTGATATATCCAACGCTTTCATGTGCTACCCGTAAGTTGCTCGTAATTTGATGCCTCCGTAAATGGAGTGCTTTGTAAATCGAGTGCTTTGTAAATCGAGCGCCCTGTAATTCGAGGGCCCTGTAAATCAAATAATCTATTAAATCAGTTTGCCGCCAGTTGACGTGACTACCCATCTGCCATAATACACCGGCAACGGTAATACTATGACGGTATACCTACCGTAAGCGTGTTTTAAGCATAGTGCTGGCATATGCTAGTAATTCAACCCTTGCCGTAATAGGGGTATTCAACACCCATTTCACTCATGCTATCACTAATTCAAAGACGAAATATAAAAGGGGGTAATTATGTCACACTTATTATCCCATCTGCCTGCCACTCTCCTTATCTTGCCGATTATTTTACTGTTTTTGTCGATTTTTTTATTGAAGCCTCAATGCATTCTTTTATCGATATTGAACATTTCTGCCCTGTCTTTTACCGACTGTTTCACAGACGATTCAGGGTGCTAAGGACTTTCGCGGCCAAGCAAAAATAAGAAGAGAACGAGATAAAGAAGACGGAACCGACGGTGGGAGGTATAAAAAAGCACTGCACCTAGTTGGGGGTTAGGCACAGTGCAAGGGGTTGGCGTACCAAAGTGAGTCATACTTGAGTCAATCTGTCTTCCCAAGCACAGGTATAGTTAACCAAGCAGACAAGGCAATATCAGGGCACAATAATGGAAAAGCTATTTTGTTTAATGGCAAATATGGCGAAAAGCGGGCGACTTTATGGAATTTGCGTCGAACTCAGGCACGCGCGCTTTTGCCAAGGTATAGTAGTGCCAAGAATGATTGAGAGTAGATCCCATGCCTAAAACAATTGCGCTAGTAGAAGATGATGCCGCTATAAGAGAAAACTACCTTGTTGCCCTAAGAGCGCAAGGCTACAAGGTTAATGCGTTTGAAGACCGACCCTCGGCAACTCAGGCGTTTAACGAAGCATTGCCAGATTTAGCCATCATTGATATTGGTCTAAAAGAAGAAATGGAGGGCGGTTTTTTGCTATGTCAGCAGTTGCGAGGTTTGTCGCCCACCTTGCCTATAATCTTTTTTACCGCCAGAGACAACGACGTAGATACCATTAGCGGGCTTCGCATGGGTGCTGACGACTACTTAACTAAAGATATCAGCATGGCTCACCTACTTGCCCGTATCGCCGCGCTTTTCAGACGAAGCGATTTAATGTCAGCCCCTGTCAAGCAAAAAGACGAGCTTCGTATAGGCGAGTTAAAAGTGGATGCCTCTCGTATGACAGTAAGTTGGAGCGGCGAACCTGTCGCCCTGACAGTGACAGAATTTTGGATGCTACACGCGCTGATTAAACACCCAGGCCACGTTAAAAGCAGACAACAATTAATGGATGAGTCGCGCATGGTAGTAGACGACACCACCATTACTTCTCATATAAAACGTATGCGTAAAAAATTCATTCAATTAGACCCACAATTCGACCACATAGATACCGTTTACGGTATGGGATATCGATGGCAGTTGTAGGGTATTGCTAATATGCGGTTAAGGTTCTCCATACGCTTACA
Organism: uncultured Alteromonas sp.; assembly: GCF_963976965.1. Taxonomy (NCBI): domain Bacteria; kingdom Pseudomonadati; phylum Pseudomonadota; class Gammaproteobacteria; order Alteromonadales; family Alteromonadaceae; genus Alteromonas; species uncultured Alteromonas sp. The sequence goes on along the minus strand of NZ_CAXBMP010000013.1, from coordinate 21,902 downwards.
GCTGCTTGTGTTGTCGCTGTTCTTTTTTGCCATTCCCTACCTTGGCTATAATTACGTATGGGAGCTAGAGCAATACCTTCGCACAGGTCAAGAGCAAACCATGATAGGTACGGCGAGGGCGGTAGCAACAGCGCTGCATGAACGCCCTGCGTTATTCGACAGCGAGTCTGCCTATTTAAAAGACGTACGCCCGGGCACTGATTTATACGCCCCGCCCATTCCTTATCCTATTCAGCTTGACGGTGAACTAAACGATTGGCAACAAGTTGACGACTTGCTTACCCACTATGGCGCTAATGAAATTGTTGAGCGCTTTACTAACCTTCATACTAACGACGAAAACCAGGGCGCAGCTAGCGTGAACAAAGGCACAGATAAAGCGATTAGCCTCTCATTCGAGCATATGGTAGGCCGATACGATCAGTTCCTCTATGCCATGTTCAACGTTAGTGACGACGCCTTGTTATGGCGACAGGCAAATAGTTTAAGTGTGGAGCGGGGTGACCATTTACTTATTGGTATGCAAACCCCAGCAGGTCAATTAGCACGATACGTAGTAGCCCCTTACGAAAGTGGCTGGGTAAATGCGTTTAAATTAGCAGAATCGGGCACAACAAATCGCGCGGTGGAAAATGCGTTAAGTATTCAAGGTCGCTGGCAAGAAACCGCTACTGGCTACAATATTGAACTTCGCTTTCCCCTTTCCATGACCTCTGGCGCTCTCGCCTTTGCCATTGTCGATGTGGACGACCCTGTAACTAGGCAAAAACGCTACGCCATTGGCACCGCTAACACCAACAACATTGATGAACTAGGTACGGTGGTAACCCCGTCACCTGAAATTGAGCGCATATTAGCAGGGCTAAAATATGCCGACTCACGCGTATGGGTGATAGATAATCACAAGCGGGTATTGGCACGAGCAGGCGATATACAAACGGCCTCAGGGCTAAATACTGCCAAAAGAGAAGCAAGCGAAAACCCGGTATGGCGCTGGGTAGAAACCCATTGGCTACTGCCCTTATATTACCATATTCTCACTAAGCCACCGGCTGATTTTGTGGATGAACTAGAGGATGCTTATGCGTTGGCTGGCCGAGATATAGGCTTAGCCCTTAATGGTCAACCGGATTCATTATGGCGCTTAACGCCAGATAACAAAGCCGTGGTAGTGTCTGCTGCTTACCCTATCTTTATTGAGGGCGCGGTAATGGGCGCAGTGGTGGTGGAGCAAACCACTAACGGTATACGCACATTAAGAAACCGGGCTTTAGAGCAGCTATTCCACGTTATTTTGGCAGTAATGTTACTGGGCACGCTAGGTTTATTGCTTTTCGCTAGCAGAATATCAAATCGTATTAGGCGGCTTCGAGACAACACCGAGGCAATTATTGATGCTAACGGTAAAATTGTAGGCAAACTACCTATTGCCAAAGAGGGTGATGAAATTGGCGATCTTTCACGAGCGTTTTCTGATGTTTTATTGCGACTACAGCAATATAACTCCTATTTAGAGAACATGGCTTCTCGGCTTTCCCATGAACTTAGAACCCCAATAGCCGTAGTGAAGTCATCTCTTGATGCGTTATCTCAAGTTAGCGCTCAGGCGAATACGCAACAAGATGTTTTCGTTCAACGTGCCCAATCCGGTATAAGCCGGTTAAGTTCTATTTTAAATGCCATGAGTGAAGCCACACGATTAGAACAAGCCATTGCGCAGGAAGAGGTGACCACGTTCAATATGATTGACGTAATTAAAGGCTGCGTGGGTGGGTATCAACATGCTTATACAGACAGGCAGTTTTCACTATCTTGTTCACAAGACACAGCGATGCTAAAGGGCGCCCCCGACCTTATCGCGCAAATGTTTGATAAAATTATTTCTAACGCGGTCGATTTTAGTCAACCCGACGACATCATAGATGTAGCCGTTTATACCAAAGACAAAAGAATTGTCCTCACTGTGAGCAACCCTGGGCCCCTATTGCCCGAAGGCATGAAAAAACAACTCGTACAATCAATGGTATCGGTTCGCCCTGAGTCTGAGGCGGCGCAATCAGCAGGTTCACCACATCTAGGTTTGGGGCTTTATATCGCTGACATTATTGTCGCTTTTCATCAAGGTACGCTCGCCCTGGCCAACCGAGATGACAAACGCGGAGTGATTGTTTCCGTTAACTTCCCAAAGATCTGATGCGCTACGCTATTTGAGGTGGTTTGAAAACCACCGTCCCTTTGCTGTTATATCCCCTTTTAACGCAGTCCTTTAAGTTTTTCTAAAAAACCTCTAAAATAAATTACGGGTGAGAATTGTTCTCATTAGTATTTACATTCATTTACTACTTGAATACACTTCGATTCCTAAACACACACAGGGAATACACACACAATGAAAAATAAAACGTTAACGATGGGTGCACAAACCATTGCTGCGGCCTTAGCTTTCGGACACGGCGCTGCAATTGCACAAACTCAAGAAACTGAAATCTGTAAAGATAAAACCGAAGCGGAGTGTAAAGCGCAACAAGACGAAATTGAGCTAATTCGCATCCATGGTGTTCAGCAGTCTATCTATCGCTATGACAAGTCTGGCGACCCGCGTCGTTTAGCCGACCTTGTTGATACACCACAAACCATTAGTGTTCTTACACAAGACCAAATTCAAGAAAGTGGTAAAACTGACCTTAAAGATATTCTTGCTGCGCAAGCCGGTGTAACTCTTGGTACAGGTGAGAATGGTAATGCTTTTGGTGATCGCTATGTAATACGTGGCCACGAAGCACGCAGCGATGTTTTTGTTGATGGTTTGCGTGACCCAGGTATGACTACCCGTGAAAGTTTCGCCACCGAACGTGTTGAAATTACTAAAGGCCCAAGTTCAACATTTGCTGGCCGCGGTTCATCAGGCGGTGCGGTAAACAGCATTACGAAAAAAGCCTCTACTAGCTATAACTTTGGTCGTGTTGATGCCGCCATTGGTACCGATGAGCACACGCGCTTAACGGTAGATTTGAATAAGACCTTAACGGAAAACAGTGCAATTCGTGTTAATGCACTTACGTCTCAAGAAGACAAGCCGGGTCGCGAAGGCATTGAACGTGGACGTGATGGTGTTCAGCTTTCTTATGTACTAAACCCTAACGACAGACTGTCTTTCATTGGTGATGTTTATTACCTTAATGCAGAAGATAAGCCTGACTTAGGGAGCTACTACGATCGTGACGCGGGTTATCCGTTAGAAGATATTCCTGTTTATGCACAAGATGACGACTTCCAAAACTCAGAAGTCACCACTTTTACCTTCCGTACCGAATACGAAATTAGCGACAATGTTCGTTTTTATAACGCGACTCGTGCAGGTAACACTGAAAACGAATACGTAACGACCGGTATGAGTGCAACAACCCGTGATGATTCTGATGAAACAGCACCAGGTGTAGATACACTTCGACTTAGCACGCACCAAGGCTGGCAAGAAGTAGATTACTTCACGACTCAATTTAACCTTTTCTGGGACACGTCATTTGCAGGCTTAGATCACCGTTTAGTATTTGGTTTTGAGTACAGCGATGAATCGGTTGATAACGGTGTTTTTGATATTGAAAACCTAAATACTAACTGTGCAATTGGTGGTCGTCGTGGCGTATCACAAAGCTATTGTATCCTTGATGGTGATGGAAACCTTATCGATAACATCGGGTCATTAATGGACAGAACCATTGAACGTGGTGATGAAGATGCCCTTTTCGATATTGAAACCTATGCCATTTACGCCATGGATACCTTTGCGTTAACCGATAAGTTAGACGTGTTCTTTGGCCTACGTATGGATAGCTACGACTATAGCAACCAAACTAGTAGCGACCTTTATGAGTTTTCTGATGAGTTGTTTAACGGGCACTTAGGTTTAGTATATGACATTACTGAACACGGTAATGTTTACGCCTCTTACAGCACAGCAACGAACATTAATGGCGGCGAGTCTGACCTAGGCGCAAACTGTGGTTACGGTGGACTATGTGGTACGCCTGAGCAAGCTGCGCAAGCTGATCCAGAGCATGTTGAAAACATCGAAATTGGCACAAAATGGATGCTATTTGATGAAAAATTGATGGCAAATGCATCAATCTTCCGTATTACAAAAAGCGATGTACATGAAAGTATCGGTGAAGATGACTACTCAACCATTGGTACATTAAACACGGGTGAAAACCGCGTTGAAGGTGTTGAGTTTGGTGTTAGCGGTGATATTACTGAGAAGTTTAGTGTTCAAGCCTCAGCCGCCTTCATGGACTCAGAAGTACTAGATTCATTCACAGAATCTAACATTGGTCTTACATTAAGTAACTTTGCTGACGAAAGCTTCTACTTACAACTGCGTTATCAACCCAATGAAAAGTTCGCTTTTGGTGGTGACTATACGTACAAGTCTGAAATGTTTGGTGGCCAACCTGACACTGCGGCAGGTTACGATGCTGATACGGGTGAATACTCAATTGTCGTTCCTGACTATCAAGTATTTAACTTGTTTGCGAACTACTACGCGTCTGAAAAACTAACGTTCCGTGTTAATATCGGTAACTTGTTCGATGAAGAATACTGGACTGCCGCTTATCGCTCTGGTGCCTTCATGTACATTGGTGACGGCCGTAACGTAACCGGTACGGTAAACTACGAGTTCTAAGTTAGTTTAAAGAGAAACGCAAAAAATGATCATTATTGATAACCTACTAGACGCTGACCAAGTAGAGCAATATCGGGCTGCTTTAGCCGATGTACCATTTAACGATGGAAAAGCGACCGCAATGGGCATGGCAGCAGGGGTTAAAAATAATGGTCAAGCTGATGCGCAGCACGCTACGGTTCAAGCCCTTGCCAACAACTTGTTGGCAAGCCTCGGCAACCACCCGCAAGTAGTCTCTGCTGCGCTACCTCAGCGCATTTTCCCTCCTTGTTTCAACCGTTACAGTGAATCACAAACCTACGGCTATCATGTAGATGCCGCAATCATGCGCATTCCCAATACCCCCGATGTTTTGCGTAGCGATATGTCGATGACGGTGTTTTTATCTAGCCCAAGCGATTGCGAAGGCGGAGAGTTAGTTATTCAGACTGGGTTCGGCGAGCAGAAAGTCAAAGGTAACCTAGGTAGCGCTGTACTCTACCCTTCCTCAAGTTTACATAAGGTTACTCCGGTAACTCGCGGCGAGAGAATTGCCGCTATTACGTGGATGCAAAGCATGATTAGCGACCAAACTATTCGTGAAAGCTTGTATGAGCTAGACCAAAGCATTCAGTCTTTGGTGCAAGGCGGTAAAGCCAACAGAGAAGAACTCGATAAACTTCATCACGTATACCACAACCTCATTAGAAAATTCTCCATCGTGTAAACTGGACAAAACCTTACCCGTTGCGCAAGGTTATTCTTGTAGGTATGTTTTGACTGTGTCGATCTTGCCAATAGTATTTTATTGAGCGTTTTCCTAACTCATTAACATGTGACGCTTAGAATACTGTGAAATAAACCAGCTTTACCTCCGGTCTCTATATGACTGAAAAAAAAGCTTTTAGCAAAAGATAGGGTTACTCTTAGATGAATGAAATAATGTGTGGAACGTGCTTTTTTACACCTAACACTTGCTGGATTAAGCGCGTGGCGAAAAACGTGAATAAGCTTGCTGTGCTAGCCGCTCTTGCCTCTGTAGCTTTTATTGCAATGCTGGCGCCATTTAATGCGCTAGCAAATAATGTAACCGCATCAATAACGCTATTAGACGCCGAGCAGTCCCCGGTTAAAGACGGCGTTGTTATCTTCACCCCCTTATTTGATTTACCCAGCACAGAAACTAACCACTCAGAAGCAGAATCAACACCTAAAACTGCGATTATGAATCAAATCAATAAGCAGTTTGCCCCTCATGTACTTGTAGTACAAAAGAACACAGAAGTTACCTTCCCTAACGCCGATAACGTGTTCCATCATGTTTATTCTTTTTCACCCACCAAGCAGTTTGAGCTAAAGCTCTACAAAGAATTTACTGCCGAACCATTGTTCTTTGAGCAAGCTGGAATTGTGGATATTGGCTGCAACATTCACGATTGGATGCTAGGTTACATCGTTATTGCTGATAGCCCTTATTTTTTAAAAACCGCAGATGACGGAAATGCTGACATCTCACTTCCCACTGGCAAATACAGTGTTGAGTTTTGGCACCCTAACGCGCCAAACGAAACGCCCTTTATTGAAACTGAAATTGAGTTGAACAGCGATAAAAACTTCACGCTAACGTTATCGAAAGTGATAGCAAGCGATGATGATTTTGATGATGGTTTCGGTGATTATTAATGCTGAGCCGTTGTATTTTCGTTGTTTTTTGCTTCATCAATTTTCACGCTTTTTCAGATACAAGGTTGTTGCTTAGAGGTAGTATTCTTTCAGCAGATAATGCTGACACATTTCAAACAAATGGCGCCTCCCACCAGCGCTTTGAAAATAACGCAGTTGCGTTATCTCAAGCGGTGCTAGCGTATAATAAAGTGTTAAGCGATAATTGGCAGTTTCATGCTGTGGCCAATGGATATAGCGATGGAGAACAAAAACTCGGGGTTAGCCAACTCTATACTCAATACCGACCACTCACTGCATCCACCATTAAACCAGAAGTTAAGCTCGGCTTTTTCTACCCTGCAATTTCTGCTGAAAACACCGACATGGGGTGGCTGTCACCACACTTTTTATCTAATTCAGCCATTAACAGCTGGATAGGCGAAGAGCTTAGAACGTTTGGTGTAGAGGCAAGCTTAAGACAAAACGGAAGGCAAGTTAGACGTGACTGGTCATGGAAAGTAATAGGGAGCCTATTTAAGGGTAACGACACCACAGGCACCTTGTTATCATGGCGCGGCTTTGCGCTGCACGACAGGCAATCGCTGAACAATGATAGAGTAAAATTCACTCCTATTCCTGGCGTGGTATCGGAAGCGGGGATCGGTGCTCCAGCATGGACAGACCCCTTTCGTGAAATTGATACGAAAACAGGTTATTACGTGGGGGCGCATTTAGCCCATAAGCGCCGTTCAGAGTTACGTTATTATTATTACGACAACCGCGCCAATCCACTCATTTTCGACCCTGACAAAATATACGCATGGCGCACGCGATTTCACGCATTAACCCTTCGTCATATGCGTAACCGCAATGTCACCTTTTTCGGGCAAGGGCTGATAGGTGACACTTTGATGGGGGAAGACATTGTTAATAACGACTTTTACGCGGCCTACATTGCTGCAACGTATACCCATGAAGCACATCAACTTTCTACACGTTTAGATTGGTATCAAGTGATAGATAACGACAGCACCATAGATGACCCCAACAACAGTAGAGGGGAAGCCATTACCGTTAATTACACTTATGCTATGAGCTCGAAAATAGCAATATCAGCCGAGTGGCAAGTGAATCGAGGCCGCCAAGAAAATCTACGATTTTTAAACGCTACATCGGTATCTAGTGAAACCTTCCACGAAAACCTGCTTCAGCTCGCAGTTACCTACCGCATCGACTGAACAGAACTAATCATCGTTACCATTAGATTTAGACTTATCGAGCGACTTATCGAGCGACTCATCGGGTACGTTTTTGACCATCATTCGTTCTTTGCGGCGCGTCATCATTTTCGCCAATCTGCGCATACTTACCGTTGTGTCTTTTTCATCAATAATATCTACGCCCAGCAAGCGCTCTAGCAAATCTTCAAGAGTAATCACCCCTTCCAACCCGCCATACTCATCTACCACTAAAAGCATATGAACATGTTTATCGATAAAATGGTCGAAGGTTATCGACAAAGGCATAGAGCCTAATATGGTCACCATGTCTTTAGCATATTCTGACAATGGTTTATCGGTATTCCCGCGCGCTTGCGCCACAAGCAAATCTGAACGCATGACATAACCGGTGATGTTTTCCGAATCTTTGTCTTCATAAACAGGAATTCGTGAATACTCAATATGCGCGTGTTTATGGAAAAACACTTCTACCGTCATCGACTCTGCCACTGAAAACAACACTGTACGATGTGTTATGGCATCTTTTACTTTTAATTCGTGCAAGCTTAACAAGCTTTGTAAAAATACCGCCTCGTGGTTGGCCAACTGCCCTTCTTGACCTGATAGCTCGGCCATGGCGTGAAGTTCTCCGCGACTTAACCCTCGAAGTGGGCTGTCATCTTTAAAACCACGGGTAAGCAATTCAGACATCACCACAAAAGGTTTAAGAATTATAATTAGATACTTGAGGAAATAGGCTGTCACTGGCGCTAATCCACGCCAATAGGTTGCACCGACGGTTTTAGGAATTATTTCAGAAAAAACCAAGATAAGCAGCGTTAATACCGCTGAAATCACACCTAAATATGCTTCGCCAAACACACTAGCAGCCTGTGCACCCGCACCAGCAGCACCCATGGTATGCGCAATGGTATTCAACGTTAGAATTGCCGATAGCGGCGTATTGATATTATCGGTTTGCTTTCGTAGCAATATGCCGCTAGGCCGATTCTCTTTTTCTAAAACAGAGATATAGGCTGAGGACACACTTAATATGACTGCCTCAGCAATTGAGCATAAAAAAGAGAAGCCCAAGGCAATCAATACATAAACGATGAGTAAAAACATGAGTCCTTTCCGATAATCGGAGTATGAAGCAAACGACCATTATGCAAGCCTTAACCGGACTTACAAGAGCGCAGGTGAATTAAATACGAATACCGAGTAATTTACTCATAAATACAGGTATCCATATACTAAATTACCTAACCATTATTACCTTTGTGTTAACCACAACAGTCTTGATGGTTTTCTTCACGCTGTGCCAACCTAGCATTGACTTTTTTAACGCCCAATCGAGCCATTAGTGCAGCAAGAAGAATAGCGCACGCTGCATAGAGCGCTTGAATGTTAGCACCATGACTGTGTAGTTGGCTTTCCATATGAATTAAGCCTTCTAATGACAATGCTGACACCGCGTAATTAAGCAAATAGCCAAACCCAATACTGGCTGTGATTACACTAAACAAATACAAACACAGGGTTCTAAAACCCATTTCTTGTTTGATCATGCCCATGGTAGAAACATTAGTAGCCGGCCCTGCCATGAGAAATACCAGCACCGCGCCAGGAGATAACCCAGCAGCTAAAAAACCCACTGCAAGCGGCGTAGATGCCGTGGCGCAAATATACATAGGAATGCCAATGATGGCCATGACCAACATAGCGATAACCCCATCACCCCATTGAGTGAGAAAGTCTGTTGGTACCCAAGTTTTGATGGCTGCGGCTAAGGCTAGGCCAATAAGTAGCCATACCACAATATCTTCCAGCAATTTACCCGAGGCATAACGAAGCACTTGGGTAAGTTTGTTTGCTTGTTTTACTGATTCACCCTGAGTAGTGGCCGTGCCATCGCAACAACGTGTGGTTGGCTTTTCACTAGCACAACAACTCGTTTGCGCTTTATCCAACGATGCGGCTTCTTCTTGCTCTGGAGCTACAGAGGATTCACTTGAACAGCAAGATACACTGCCCGCGTGTTTATGTGGGTGCTGATGAGAGCCTTTATGAGAGTGAGTATGTGAATGTGCCGGTTTCTGAGACTTAGCGCCATCAAACCATCTCACCATAAGACCAGCATAGATTGCGCTAGCAATAGCGGCTATTGGCCTAACGATGGCGTACAGGGGGCCTAGTAATGCGTAAGAAACAGAAACACTGTCAACCCCTGTTTCAGGCGTAGAAACTAGAAATGAAATTGTCGATGGTTTAGAGGCGCCACTTCTACGCAGCCCTATCGCAGCGGGAATAACGCCACAAGAACATAAAGGTAATGGAGCACCTATTACCGCGGCTTTCGTGATAGAGGCGGTTGAGCTGCTTCCCATGTGGCGCTCTAAAAAGCTGACCGGCACTAATTCGTGCATAATACCCGCCACCAGCAGGCCAAGTAACAGCCACGGAGCAGACTCCATAAATAGGCTGATGAAATTTTGCACTAATAGCATTAGGTCAGTCATACCACTCCAAACGAACCGCGTTGAACATTTATATTTTTCACATGCTGATTTGCTTTGCCGACTTGCTATCCGACTTCCGACTTCCGACTTCCAGCTTAATGTGCCAATTTACTTGGCGGTAAATCTACCAAATCAGGCGAATGCGTATGATAGCAAATTTACGCGCCTACCGTGAATGAACGAGAAGTAATCCACCTCATCGAATAACCCGATTGCCTACAAAAAAGCCGACGCAGAGAATAACGCTCTACGTCGGCTTTGTATAAAGCTAGCGCTCAACAATGTTGTGATAGCGGCTAGCTACTATTTTTACCGCTGTTGCTATTCCTTCTCGCCCACTTCGTCTTGATGTCCGCTACGAAGTTTAGCCACAACAGACCATGCTTCGAGCATCACCAACACAGACACCACTAGCACCACAGCATCTAGGAAAACTAATAGGTAATTTTCAGCAAGATAATATTCTTTAAGTTTAATTAGCCCAGCAAAGAAAGCCATGACCAAAACGAATACCATGGGTATTAATGTGTAACGGGCTGGTCTTCCCATCTTAATCAGCATGACTGAAATAACCAACAAGGTAAGACTAGCCAGTATTTGGTTTGTAGAGCCAAACAGCGGCCAAATGATCATACCGCCACCGCCTGAAGAACCACCTGCGCCGAACGCTAGCAGTAAGCAACAAGCAACCGCTAAGAAAGTGGCGACCACACCATTTTTAAGTGCTGACAATTTATAAATATCGCCCCACTCTTGAATAATGTAGCGCTGAAGACGAACACCAGAATCCATAGTTGTGCCCGCGAACAACACGACCATTACCGCCAGTATGGTTGATGAGAAAGCTTCCTGCAGCCCCCACCCTTGATGAATAAGCGCCGCGCCGCCGCTAATAAACGCACCTACGCTACCTGCACCTAAGTGACTGTAGACTTCATGCCACTCTTCTGGAGAGGCCGCAAACGCCACACCACTAACCGCAACAATGGTAATTAACGCCAAAGAACCTTCACCGATCGCCCCTAAATAACCCACGAAGCGTACATCAGTTTCCTTGTCTAACTGCTTTGAGCTGGTGCCTGAAGCCACAATACCATGAAAGCCTGACACTGCACCGCAGGCTATAGTGACGAACAATAAGGGAATTAAGCTAGGAGAGTCCATGGCCGTCTGTGTATTGAAAGCTGGCGCTGTAATGTCTGGCATAGCAAAGAAGACCGCGCCATAAAGTAAAAATAGGCCAACCAACAGCTGCATACCGTTAATAAAGTCACGGGGTTGAAGCAACATCCACACGGGTAATAAAGACGCAATGGCAGCGTAGATAAACAGGATAACGATCCAGTTCGCTTTGTCAGCTAAACCGAACATGGTTTCAGGCAAGCTAATCGGGATATAGCTACCAGCATAAACCGAGGCGTAAAGCACCACGATACCCACAAGGCAAAGAGGAATTAAACCAAAGTTACGTTTTAATAGCTGGCCAATAACAAGCGCTACGGCAATGGCTGTCCAGGCTGGGAAAACCGCATTAGGCTGAGAGACAAACGAGTTTGCTATCACCACGCCAAACACGGCATTAACCATTAACAGTACTAAAAAGACAACAATCATAAACAATGAACGAGAACGCTTGCCGATAACACTTTCAGACAAAGCTCCCATCGATTTACCCTTGTGACGCGCACTCGCCCACAAGGCCCCCATATCATGCACACCTGCAAACAATATGGTACCGAAAATAACCCAAAGTACGGCAGGCACCCAGCCCCAGTACACAGCGATAGCTGGCCCTACAATTGGCGCAGCCCCAGCAACTGACGTAAAGTGATGCCCCCAGAGCACCACTTTATTAGTAGGTACAAAATCTTTACCATCCTGCAGCTCGTGAGCAGGCGTAGTGAAGTTATCGTCTAGTTTAAATATTTTCGTGGCAATAAATTTCGAGTAAACGAACCACCCGAGGAGCATGCCCACGATCCCGAGTAATACTATGGCTATTGACTGCATATTATTGTCCTGTGTCGATGTTGCACCGCATTATTCAATTTCTTTTTTGAACGCATATACAACGCTTTTCTGTCGTTAAAAAACGCTTATTTAAACATTAAAACATTATTTACTTTTTCACGTCGCCATATTAGACCAAAGTCTATTGTGGTAGCAGCTTTTTTACACTGCTCGTACCATGCTAGTTTTGTGGCTTTTACCAATCATTTACAACAAAAATAGCAGGCTTAAAGAAAATAGCTGCTAAATATAGCGTTAATCTTACCTACACCCTTCAAATACCGCTCAGTCTCGTTTATAAAGGCTCATCAATAAATAATTCTATTAATAAGCAGTTATGGCATCACCAAAATTTCATATGGCCGTCCGTAAATATCACCGATGGTTAGGCTTTTTCTTAGCAGGCATAATGGCAATCTATGCTATCAGTGGCGTGTTACTCATTTTTCGCCCCACCGATTTCCTGAAATTCGATAAAACTGAAGTCCGTCAGTTGTCTCTAGACTTGAACGGAAAACAGGTAGCTTCGAAGATTAAGGTAAAAGGTTTAAAGGTAGTTGAAGAGAATGACAGCCAAGTTGTGTTAAATATGGGCAGCTACAACAAAACAGACGGTGTCGCTACTATTACTCGTAAAGACTATCCTCTTGTTTTGGCAAAAATGGTTAAGCTTCACAAGGCGACGAATAACAGCCCATTATTCTGGTTGAACATTAGCTTTGGCGTTGCGCTTTTGTTTTTCGTCATCTCTGCATTTTTGATGTTTATGCCTAAGCTGCCTATGTATAAAAATGGGCTTAAAATAGCGGGATTAGGTGCAGTAGTGGCTGTACTTGTGGTGATGTTCGGCTCATAACTTCACGTGTTCGAACCGCTGTGGTGTGGTTCGAACACTTTTTAGCACATGCTTGAACCCTGTGGTAACGTATCTGAATAGTAACGATCTCGTACGCTCACTATCAGGGAAGATTTATGCCGCGCCACTATAACCATCTTTTCGCTGTAAGCACGCTTGTATTAGGTGCTCTCACTTCGGCTTTACTCGAGTTACAACGCACTTCAAAGGTAGCAGCGCATCTGCACGGTGAGCGTGTATGAACTTTGTCGATTTCACAGTAGTGGCTATCTACCTCGTGGGTTTGTTAATCATGGGGTTTGTGTTTCGAAAACAGGTGAGTAAAAAAGATTACTTTCTTGCTAATCGGCAGCTGGGCTGGAAGCCTCTCTCCCTTTCCATTATGGCCACGCAGCTATCTGCAGTTAGCTTTATTTCGGCCCCTGCTTTTGTGGGGCTAAGAGAAAATGGTGGCCTTATTTGGTTGTCATACGAGCTTGCCCTTCCCCTTGCCATGCTAGCCCTACTCTATTTTATCTTGCCTACCTTGTATCGCTCAGGCGTAGTCAGCGTCTATGACTTTTTAGAGCAACGCTTTGGCCGCTCTTCTCGGGTGCTCATTAGCGTGGTGTTTCAAATAAGCCGTTCTTTTGCCACCGCCGTCATGATTTATGCGATTTCTATCATACTGCAAAGCACCATGGGCTTAGCGTTCTGGCAAAGCGTGCTGTTAATTGGGGTTATAACCCTCATTTACTCCTTACAAGGTGGCATGAAAGCCGTTGTGTATGGTGACGCCGTGCAAATGGTATTGATAGTCGCAGGGGCGTTGGTGTGTTTGGGCTTTGGGCTATATCACATAGGCGGTTGGACAAGCTTTCTTGAGCAAGTTCAGCCAGAACGACTCTCTACATTAAACACCGCATCTTATGGGTTTGATGGTGAAGGTTTCGGCCTGCTGCCCATGATTTTTGGTGGCATCGTGTTATACGCTTCGTATTACGGCTGCGACCAATCAGAAGCCCAGCGTTCGCTGTCGGCCAAGAGCCTAGCTGATTTGAAGAAAATTATCATGGCTGCCAGCTTCTTACGTTTCCCTATCACGTTAATTTACTGCTTTGCAGGGTTAATCATTGGCACATTAGCGCTGACCACCCCAGAATTTCTTGCTCAAATTCCTGACGACCAACCCGATTGGCTGATGCCTATCTTTATAGTTAACTACCTTCCAAACGGAATTTTAGGTTTGTTGTTAGTAGCCATTTTAGCCGCGGCCATGTCCTCTTTAAGTTCAGCAATTAATAGCTTAGCGGCGGTATCTGTTGAAGATTATTGTCGAGTTGCGGGCAAAACACTGTCACCAGAGAGTACCCTTCAGGTTGCTAAGTATGTTGGCATGTTTTGGGGTTTGCTTACGTTGGGTTTGTCCTTTGTGGTAGATGATATTGCCCCTACTATTATTGAGGCCATCAATAAGATTGGCTCTGTATGTTACGGGCCTATTCTTGCGACATTCTTTCTAGGCGTGTGCACAAAACACCTTTCGGCAAAGCAGGTGAATACTGGGCTTATTGCTGGCGTGCTTTTAAACATCTATCTGTGGCTAGCCCAACCAGATGTATTTTGGTTTTGGTGGAACGTGATTGGTTTTTCAACCGCGCTTGGTGTTTCACTGGGAGTGTATTGGCTTAGTCACAAAAAGGTTAAACAGCCCTTTATTAACACCCGCCAGGATGTACTCACTAAAACCAATATAGCGGCACTCATTACTTGGTGTGTTGTGCTGATTGGTATTTGTATCGCATTACCTGTGATGCTTAGTCAATAACGACACGACCTATGTCGGGCTGTTTATGTTGCTATCTGTCATTATCGGCGGTTAGTCGCTACTTTTAGTACACACGCTTAGTAGAAATTGCTTAAGCTCTTGGTATACAGAGTGAGATTCTGGGGTTTCATAAGCAACAACGTAATCGGCATGGGATAACCCTTCGAAAACCTCTAACTGGGTGCGTACTTGTGCATCACGTAGCTTACGATTCACCCGCACCGTATCGCTTAGAAACATATCTCGCGTGCCAGATATTAAAAACGTAGGCGGGAAGCCAGCAAAATTGCCATAAAGAGGGGAAATAGAGGAGTGGGTTAAGCTTTCGCTTCCAGCATATAGATTAGCCGCTGCTTCCAAAAACCCTTGGTATGTCACCAAAATACGATCAACACCTTCATTGGTATAAAGGGTATCGCCGGTTTTCGTCAAATCAGCCCAAGGGGTGCCCGCATACACTGCTGCTGGCAACGGTTGCTTGTCAGCAATAAGCGTTTGCACGGCAGCAAGCACTAAACCTGCTCCTGCAGATGTGCCACCTATAAAAAGATTCTGTGCGCCATGTTCTGCAGCCACGCTGCTATAAACCGACACTACATCGTTAAGTGCTGCTGGAAATGGCGCATGAGGTGGCATGCTATAATCGATACTAATCACTGTAATACCCACTCTATGGGCAATTAACAAGCTTTCTTCTATGCTGGGCAGCCCGGAAAAAAACACGTAAGCGCCACCGTGTACGTCAATAAATACCTTGTTTTTAAATTCAGGGGCAATGGTCTTTGGCGTAAGTCGCCTGACCGGTACGCCATTAATTTTTTCCAAAGACACATCAACATCAAACTGCTTGCGCATTTTTTTGATTTTCTTTTTCTGATCTGCATTTCTTATTTGAATCAATTCACGCCACTGCTCTATAGATTGAGGCGTGTTGTTAATGACTTCATCAACTGACGGCATGGGGTATTGAGAAATCGCGCTTTTAAGTTCATCGCTTGAAGCACTTGGCAGCGGTAACGTTTTAGCTGGCACGGTTAACGGAGATTCATTAGAGATTTTGACTGTATCGGCCTTTTGTTTACTCGCACTGGCCGTATCAGTGTTGTGGGTAGAAGCCCCAGATGTAGAAGCCGAAAAGGTCATTGATACCACCAAAATGAAAAAGGCGAAGGAAAAGGTAAGTAGGTTCATGCGTAAAACGCTTTTATATTATCAAGATTGTTATAACCGATAGACTCACCCGTATATTGTTACTTTTCAACAATAATCACTATTATTAATAGTTACGCGAGTGGCTTGCACGAAAAAAGCTATGGGCGATTGCGACCATATTCATCATGACTGGATACCCACTCATCTGCCACTACCGCCGCACCTAACGATAGCTCGCCGCATAATACAGTAGCAGCAATGATCTCAGCCAACTTATTCACGCCACCTTTGCCATAACACCCTAGCGTTTCTAAGCACTCTCGCTGCGTAGCTAACCCTGTACCGCCGCCATAAGATGCTACGACGAGTGAAGGGATAGTAATAGAAAAATAATAATCGCCATTCGGCGTAATTTCACTGTAGGTATACCCTGCTGATGATTCGGCTACATTTGCGACATCTTGGCCGCAGGCTATAAACAGTGCGGTAATCCCATTGGCAAAGTGGGCTCCATTGCTCACGCTGCCTGCCACAAATGCCCCCATGTTAGACAACTGGCGTTGCTTGAATAGCGCTTCAGGCGAGCAATGCATTAATGATTTCATTAAATCAGCAGGAATAGTGGCCTCGGCCACCACGCGCTTACCTCGGGTATGTAGCGAATTCACAAAAGAGTGTTTTTTGTCGGTATCTAAATTACCCGATAGGGCAAAGTGTTCAAGCCCAGCTATGTGTTGCGCTTGCATCCATTGGCAAGCATGTCGCGTGGCCTTGCTAACCATGTTCTGCCCTGCCGCATCGCCACAGGTAAAGTTAAAACGTAACCAACGCATTTTTGATACGGCATACTGCTCGATATCACGCAGCTTACCTACCGAAGTCGTTTCTTCTGCTTTGGCTTTAATTAGTTCGAAGTTGTCAGTTACCCACTTCCCGAAAGCTAGTGCAGCGCGCGCATCTTCAAATACAAATACGGGAGCCCGCTGCATGGCATCATCAATAACGGTAGTTTTAACGCCCCCCGATTCAGCAGTTAACCGCATCCCCCTGTTATAACTGGCAACTAGCGTCCCTTCGGTAGTTGCCATTGGAACATAAAACTCCCCGTGAGCATCTACACCCTCGATGATCAATGGACCTGCTAACCCAATAGGCACTTGGGCGACACCGGTGAAGTGCTCTATATTGCCCGGCAAAGTATCTGGCTCGATTGAAAATGTACCGACATGATTCATTTCAGCGCCAGTTTTTTCTTTCACGAATTGACGCCGAGTTGCCGCCATCTCTGTGCTGTACTCACTGGAGTTCTGGTCATTGGATTTGCTTCGTGGGATCTTAGCCATAACACTTGCTTGTTAATTTAATGTTAACTCATTATGTTATGCCTTATGCTTCTATACCAATCAACCCTGTGTATTTTTACTCATAGCTATCCGCAATAGTATTATCTACACTTTCGTAACGCGTTTATTAAAGACGCAATTGGCTGGCATATTTTGGAGGTATATTTTGGAGGTAAACTTTTAATAGTTATAAACGCATAGGAGATGTTGACGGTGATAAGCGGATTTTTAGTTTTAATAAAGATCTCTGTGATAACGACCTTTATCGACAAGCATACTGTAGTACTGTTTACCAAGTACATCCTGTAAGGCAGCATCAACCCCCTTACCCATTCCTTCAAAATGACCGCACACATAAATTTGCGCGTTGCGACGAGCCTCAAAATTCACACCGCTACTATCATTAACACCTAGGAATACTTTCAAAGCATCAGCTTGTTCTACTATCAAGTGTTGTACATATTGATTTGGTGCAATATTTGGCTCTAAAGAAGGCTTTGAAAAAATCACAGAGCGTTTATGAATACACGATGCATTGTGAAAAGGAGATAGTGCTTTGGGCAAAATGTCATCTTTTTCTGGGCTTCGTTCACCGTAAAAAATCCACACTGGGCCGCCATCTTTAAGCATGGCTCGTTTAGCAAGTTGCGCTCTAACGCCTGCAATACCGCTTCCGGCCGCTATAAGCACTAATGGACACTGCGTATCGGTGATAACCGCATTCGTGTTTTTACGTATTTGCGCATAAACAGGCTGGTTCATCGGCAATTTGCTCGTTAAAAAACCAGAGCCATAGCCTAGTTCACCATGCTCTTTTCGTACTTCTCTTACTATCAGCTTCAAGTCATTTTCTTGCGGTGCCGACGCAATGGTGTACGAACGTCCTATTCGTTTTCTTGGGTGCCCGCTCGAGGGTTCTTTTAAGTGTCCGCTCGAGAGCTCTTTTAAGTTCTCGCTCGAAGGCTCTCTTAAGTTCCGGCTCGAGGGCTCTTTTAAGTTCCGGCTCGAGGGCTCTTGTAAAGAAAGGTACCCTTGCGTCATGTCAGGGTAGATATCAATGATATCCCCCGCTTCCCAAGTTAGTGGCACTTTACCAGCCTCACGGGCTGATGGCGGCTGCTTTAAGGTTATTGCATATAAACCACGGGTATCGTCTTGATTGAGCTGTTTGCGGTGTTCTAATACCCAAGGTTGCATTTGTTCAGATAATTCAGTCGCTAAAGAATCAAGATGGACTAAATGTTCACCTTTTCCACTATCTAATGTGGTGAGTGATGTTAATGGCGTGCCGCCCAGTAAGCTTACGTTCTCATAAAGAGCCACTGCAAAACGGCAAAACTGTTTGTATTCCCGACTTCCCAAACCGATAACTTCGTATGACAAGTTCGATAAAGGTGTGGCCCCACTCTTTTTGGCTCGCTGCAAAGCATGATAAAAGCGAGTGCCTGCATCTGGCGGCTCACCCTCACCATAAGTGCTAACTACAAACAGCGCCTTTGATACATTGCCGAGCATCGAAAGGTTTAACGACGCCATGGAAACCAAAGTAATCGTTTCACGCTCAGCCAATGCTGCGGCTTTAGCCCGCGCAATCTTTTCTGCGGTGCCGGTTTGGCTGGCATAAACAATAAGGGTTTGATTTTTACTATCGCGGCTATTTACATGTGTATTGTATGTTAGAGGATCGGTGACGGAGCGCTTTTTCCTATTCCTATAAAAAATCACCGCTACCCACAACACATAAAGCGTGATGCTAGATAGTGCAATAAGTAAACGGTGAGTTTCAGTCATGGTACTTTTAAAGTATCTCAGTAAATGCTTAAGCTTATAGCGGTAGCACTTCGAAAGTACCTGAGTAACTTCCCGTTCTTACCGTTGCTGGCTTTTCAGCTTTATCATCTTTATAACCAATTTCGATAAAATACATACCTGCTTGTGGCCAAGTAACTTCAAACTGCCCTTCGTCATTAGATGTTACCGAAATCGTTTCTTGGTCATTTCTGTAACGCATACCACCACGAACAACTTCAACTTCTGCACCTACTGCTGGTTCGCCGTCGATAAGCAAAGTAAAGGTAGCGGCTTCAGTAGCAAACAAATCATTCGGGTGAGTTACTGGAATAAGTTCTAAGCCTTCGTTAGTTGGTGTAAATACCTTTTCTGAAGGTTCACCAAGGGTTACAAAGGTTTCCACTCGACGAGAGCCTTGGGTAATACGTAAATCTGTTGCCTCTTTCGGTACTGATGTAGCAAACTCTTCAGCTACATAAGCTTCACCACTACCAGGCCACATTTTGCGCTTACCCTCGTCATCTTTCCAAAAGGCACGTATACCAGAACTGAAAGACGTGATCTTATAAGTGCCTTCCTGTTCGAGCTTTACATCGAAAGTGGTGCGATATTTCCCACGGGCACTATTTTCAGTCTCTTTTGTTTCGCCGTTTGGTGCAGTCACGACTAAGTCGTCAGTATTCATTGCGAAATGATCTGGGTGAAAGATAGTATTTGAGATAGCGGCATCAAATGTTACGTACGCTTCCTCACCCGATAGTACAGTTGAACTTGGTAATACCCATGCGCGGTGAGCGCTGGCAGAAAATGACACTGCTAATGTTGCGGCTATTGCAACGAATGATGTAGTAATTGATAATTTTTTCATAATGTTCTCTGAGAGTTTATTCATCTTCCAGACGCAATGAAACGCGCCCAATTTCTGATTTGCCTTCCACCGTAACGGGGAGTATTTTCGCTGATAAAGGGAGACTAAATGGAATAGACAATACTTCTCTGCCGCCCACTTCACGTGATGCTTCTACTCGAAGGGTATAATCTCCGTCACTCAACTTCGCTAAGGCGCTATTAAGTTGAGTATCGATGAGGTGCGTACCAGGACCTTTCGTCGCGCTGGTTAAACCGTCGAAAGGTAAATCTAAACTTCTACCACCACGACGCCACCATTGTCTAAGATCTTTAAGCCACTCTTTACCTTCGTGCTCACGCATATCGACGTCATACCACACCGCCACTTGAGTCGATTTACGCTTATTGTTTTCAATCCATACAGCCACGTACGGTTTATGATACTCAGCCACATCTAGCTGAGGTAAGGCTATATCAAGCGTTACTGACTGCGCAGCCATAGAGACTGACGAGGCTAACATAAGCCCTAGCGCACCAGACGCTATCGCAAGACCATTTCGCACTTTCATTTTTTCACTCCTTTTCAAGTTCACGCCCCAAAACCGCTAATGTACAAATAACAGCAAAATGACAAATGGGATTAATACGCCCAGAACAGTTACAGGCCAAGTTGAAGCTCTACTGGGTGCATGTCGCATAAGTAACTGCAAACCCGTGACACTAAAAATAATGCAGGCAACAGCAAAAATATCGATAAACCAAGGCCACACTACTCCCGTATTTCTACCTTTGTGCAGATCGTTGAAATACGAAATCCATCCTCTATCCACGCTTTCAAAAGTGACCATTTTAAGTTCACTATCTACAGCCACCCAACTATCTGTACCCGGACCAGGCCACGACGCATAATATTCAATACCGTCCCATTCACCCACCACCGAAATAGGGATAGCAACACCATACTTATCAGATACGAAATCCACCAAGACATCAGGAACAACAGCGTCACCCTCTGGCAACGCCACAAAGTCATCTATTATAGATGCAGGCAACGTAGCTTCTATTTCAGTCACTTTTTTATTGGCAGGAATATCTGCAGCGTGATTAAGGGTTATACCCGTTAAGGAAAACAGTAATATGCCGACAAGACACCACGCCCCACTTATCCAATGCCATTGTCTAATACTGCCTAATGAGAAGCGCATAAATGTTTTGCTATTCCTTATTCATGGCTATTTAATCTTTCGAGGCGATAGATAATACAGATTTTACGCAGCGACTCAATGCAAATGAGATTTATTCTCGTATTTGTCAGATACATGGGCCTGCCGTTATGACCTTCTTGACAGTATAAGTGCTTTGGCTGAGGCCTCATGGATGGGTTATCCCCTACTATACCAATAGTAGATGCTGGCATTTACAAGAGAGGGAGTATCCCCCATCTACAACCTCCCACAGCATAGATGCAGCTGCACAGGCTCCATTGATCGATTCACGCCGCGTTTCTGATGGGATTAATCACTATCTGAGTACGATGGCACGTTTAGAAGGAAGGACTTCGTGCGCCTCGGAGACTCTCTACAGCATAGATGCCGTAGCGAAGGCCCCATGGATGGGTTTACGCCGTGACCTTTACCCTACCAACAACAGTCTACTGTGTTGACAGAAGCGCCAGTAGAAGCCCATGTGAAACCCTCCGCAGCATGGAAGCTGCTGCGGAGGCTCCATGGATGGATTCACGCCGTGTTTCTGGTGGGGGCGAGTCCCTCTCACCTTGGTGGCTCCTTACGATGGTACGCTTTGGAAGGAAGGGCTTTGTGGGCCTCGGAAACTCTCTACAGCATGGATGCTGTAGCGAAGGCCCCATGGATGGGTTTACGCCGGGTTTACGAGGCGCACAAAGCCCTTCCCTACCATGTCCACTAAATTCCACGCACAAAAAAGGCGCTCAAATGAGCGCCTTCTTTTAATGCTTTGGTTTGCTTAGATTAAAGAATCTTAGCTACAACACCAGCACCTACAGT
>NZ_CAXBMP010000012.1:0-128404 GCF_963976965.1 uncultured Alteromonas sp. | reverse complement strand
AGGCGAAGGGTCAAACCTTCCGGGGGTTCGAATCCCTCCCTCTCCGCCAAGTTCTGAAAACCCGCACACTGTTGCGGGTTTTTTTATGGGTAAAAGAAAAGTTAAAGCTTACATGAGAGGGAGGGTGAGAACCCCCGTTTTTCGACAAAATGGCAGGATAGCCATTTTGCACAGCCGAAGGCTGCCCGCAGGGTGAGCGCCATGGACGGCGCGAATGAATCCCTCCCTCTCCGCCAAGTTCTAGAAACCCGCACACTGTTGCGGGTTTTTTTATGTCTGCAATTTTATGCCTGTAATAAATTACCTGATTTTATCTTCAATTCGATGTATGTTTTGTATTCAGTCTTTGATTTACAAACAGAAAATACTTTCGAAAGCCTAATACTCGTTTAAGGATGAATTTATGAAGCGCTTTTTAGCTGTGTTACCCATCGTCTTGTTGGCAGGGTGTAATTCAGATAACGACGATGGCGTTGTTTGTACCACTGAAGTTATTCCAGGCATCGCTATAACCGTTATTGATGATGTAACCGAAGCACCTATTTCTTGTGGCGCCACTGCCATACTTCAAGAGTCAAGCTACGAAGAAGAGCTAACCAACCCAGAATCCTCTGATTGCGATTCTACTACGATGTTGTTTGGCGCACTTGAGCGACAAGGCTTTTACAACATTACCGTACAAAAAGAAGGGTACGAATACTGGTATGCCTATGATGTAGAAGTGGCCGAGGGGCTTTGCCATGTTGAACAAGTTGAAGTGGAAGCAAGATTAATCCCTTTATAAGGTGCTGAAAATAACTGTCTACAAAAATGTGAAGCTTTGCAGATTCACTTAGCTTGGTTATTAGCTAATTGTCGCAAAACAAGAGCATTTTGCACGAAATACGCCCTTTACTTTACATTTTGTTTATCTATTCGCCACTTGGCACACTTTATTTAGATTTGCACTTTACACGCAGAAAAATATCATTAAGATACGCAGCACTTGGAGAGGTGGCAGAGCTCGGTTTAATGCACCTGACTTGAAATCAGGCGAAGGGTCAAACCTTCCGGGGGTTCGAATCCCTCCCTCTCCGCCAAGTTCTAGAAACCCGCACACTGTTGCGGGTTTTTTTATGCATAAAATAAATGCGAAATCAGTTTACGTCTAAGACCACAGTCGCATTGTTACACGCTATTAACAGGTATAGCCTTGCCATTCTTCCAGCAATCGTAAGGTGTAAAGTGTCTCAAAAAAGCGATTCTTATCAAAAACTTCACAAGCCAAGTAGTACGTTTCAATCAAGAGAAGATTATCTCAATCACGAATTACAAATTATTGCGCCAAAGCGCTGGCGACTGAACCTACCTGGTAGAGACTACCGATTAGAGTGGGAAGACTGTGTGCCTGGTATGGCGGCAACAATAGGCAAAATTGTAATGGTTGCGGCCGTTGTAGGGGCGTTTGCTGCGCCGTTAGGGTTATCAGCTGAATTCGTTGTAGAAAACGTTCGTTTTGAGCTACTTATTGCTGCGGTGTTGTTTGTTATATTGATATCCGGGTTTTTCAATCCGTCAGCGAACTTAGCGGGTACTCATGGTCCGTTACTGCCTTTGGTGCCACTGATTGTTGCGTCGGGCGGTCATCCTATGGCGTTAGGGTTGTTAATTGGTTTTTTTGGCTTTTTGTTGGGGATAACCAAGGGCGGCAGTGTACTAGCAAAACTAACCAGTAATGGCGTTTGTGGCGGCCTTTTACTGTATTTAGGATTTATTGGAATTACTGGGCAGGTGAAAAAACTGTTTGCGTGGGCAGAGAGTTTCGACATGGCCTATTTAGCCTTTGTGGTTATTGTTACCACCATTTTAATGTATGCATGGTTGGAGCATATTCAAAAGCGTTGGTTGGCTATTCCTTTAGGCGCAGTCATGGCAGCGGTTATTGCTTTTGCTCTAGGCGCGCCATTTGAATTTACTACCTCACCGGGTATGCCAAACTTAAACCCAGCCTATTGGTGGGGTGAAAATACAGGGTGGCAACTGGGGCTACCTGATTGGTCTCATTTTATTGCGGTACTGCCATTTGCTGTATTGGCGGTGTCTATGTGGTCTCCGGATTTTCTTGGTCATCAGGTTTTCCAGAAATTGAGCTATCCGAAGCATAGTGAGAAAGCGCACATGAATATCGACGATACCATGATTGCAGCATCTAGCCGCCAAGCAGTGGGAAGTTTACTTGGTGGGGGGAATATTGCTTCATCGTGGGGAACCTACATAATACCTGCGTCAATTGCGCGTAGACCTATTCCAGGCGGTGCGATAGTAACTGGCATATTGTGTGTAGTTGCTGCCATTTGGGGTTACCCAATGGACCTTGCTATTTGGCCTCCCGTGTTGTGTGTTGCACTCATAGTAGGTGTATTTTTACCGTTGATGGAAGCCGGTATGCAAATGACGCGAGAAGGAAAAACAACACAATCTGCAGCACTAGTGGTTATTTCTTCAGTACTGGTTAACCCTGTGTTTGGTTGGTCGTTCACTATGCTTCTCGACAACTTAGGCTTAGTTGGATGTAAAGAACGGGCTGGTGAACTTGGCAAAGCGGGTAGGTGGTTAATACCGGGCATTACTTTTATTGTACTATGTACGGTAATGGCTTTAATCGGTATGTTCCCAGGCGTGCCTGCCATCATTGAGACCTTTAGAGTGTAAGTACTAAAACGTTTTTATAATTTAAATGGTAGGGGCTGTGTTTATAGCGGCCCCTGCATTAACGTTTTTGTATGGGCTCATTTAACGGCTTGTCCCAGTAAGGAGTATCTTCAAAGTAGGCACACAAAAAGTCGATAAAAACGCGGAGCTTATTGGAAACCAGTTTACGGTGTGGGTATACCGCATATAAGGAAATAGCTTGTGGGACATAGTCTTCTAATATTGATAACAACTCACCCCGCCTGAGCGCGTCACCGGTAATAAAAGTAGGTTGTAATACATAACCATCACCGTGTATTGCCACATTAGTCAGCACCTCTCCATTGTTCGCAATAAGTTTTGGCGTGACTTTTTGCGCATTAGTTTTAAGCGCCTTCATTAACTCTGACCCGTCGCTATCATAATTGACATAGGAATATTCTAGGTAATGTTCTGGATTTAACTCTGATGGATGTGAGGGCGTTCCATATTTTTCTAAATAGGCCGGCGCTGCGCAAAGGGCTAAGTTAAGTGTAGTGATCTTTTTTGCAACGAGGGCAGAGTTAGCCAAATAGCCAGCCCGAATCGCAACATCCAGACCTTCATCTACCACATCTACTTTGCGATCATTCAGTTGTAAGTTTACAGAAACGCTGGGGTGAGCATGTTGGAACGCCGCGAGCGCTGAAGATAGATGTAAGGTAGAAAAGGATACAGGGGCACTTACGTGTAGTACACCTTTGGCTTGCGTGTTAAGTAGGCCGAGCTGCCCCTCCATATCGTTAACACTTTCCAATATGTTATTGGCGTGCAGTAAACACTGTTGCCCTGCTTCTGTCAGGTGAATCTTTCGGGTAGTGCGGTTGAATAAACGCACGTCTAAGTGCTTTTCAAGTTGAGCCACATATTTACTTATAAGCTGATTTGAGGTGTTAAGCCTATCCGCAGCGCGAGTAAAACTGCCTTCATTAGCAACCACCACAAACGTTTTAAGCAGTGCGATCCTATCCATTTCTCTATTATTAACCCTATTATCAACAAAGCGTTGTTAATTATTCAATACTATGCCGCTTTATTCAATTTATGTTGGCAACTATTCTACACCCATGCCGTTAGTTCTTCGTCACAGACAAAGGACTAATAACTAACTAAAGGCTTTCTGCACGGCAGTGTGGTTGCCGTGACGGAACTATTAAGGTGTAACTATGAATAAGCATTTTTTAACAAGCGTATTTTCTGGCAACAATAGTGTAGCGAATTTAGTGCTACGTGTGCCCCTAGGAATTATTTTGGCTGCACATGGTGGGCAAAAGCTATTTGCATGGTTTGGCGGATACGGTCTTGAGGGAACTGGACAGTGGATGGAGAGTATAGGGTTAGCGCCTGGGTTTATCATGGCATTACTCGCCGGTAGTGCAGAGTTCTTTGGGGGAATAGCGCTAATACTTGGGTTTCTTACACGTCCCGCTGCCGCACTAAGTGCGTTCACCATGTTAGTCGCTATTTTTAGTGTGCATGCGGGTAACGGACTATTCATGAGCAACAACGGTTACGAATTTGCCTTAGCCCTACTTGCTGCCACGGTTGCACTGTCTATTCAGGGCGCCGGAAAATTTTCATTTGATGCCGTTATCAGCAATAAATTACACGGTCAATACGGCGGCTCTGTCAAAGGCTGATTTTGTTAAAAACAGGCACGAATGAAGGCTGCCTATAGCTTTAATGAGTCTGCGTCATCGATTTAACAGTTATATCGGGAAAAACACTGATGAGTATTACAACGGCTTACATTTCACATGGTGGTGGACCGCTACCACTTCTAGAACGCGTTACAGATGAAGACGGCAAAGGGGGCGCAAACCATAAAGAAATGATTGAGGTACTTAAAACCTTATCGCGAGATATGCGAAGGCCTGATGTCATTGTGGTGGTTAGTGCGCACTGGGAGGAAAATAACACCCAAGTGACTGCCAGTAACCACCCAAGCTTAATTTATGATTACTATGGTTTTCCTGAGCGGGCTTATACACTGCAATATCCAGCCCTTGGTATCTCCGATTTATCTGCATCTATTGTTGCGGGTTTGCAAGCACAGGGGATTGACGCAACGGCTAACCCTAATCGTGGGTTTGATCACGGGATGTTTGTTCCTCTCACTATCATGTACCCAGAGGCAGATATTCCCTGTATTCAAGTATCCTTAACATCAGACTTGGATGCGGCAAAGCATATTGCGTTAGGAAGAGCATTGAGACACATTTTACAGGCTAATTGTAACGACAAGCATGTTTTACTGTTAGGCTCGGGTTCGTCTTTTCATAACATGCGTGGCTTTTTTGATAGTTCAGCGTCGGCAAATAAAAAAGCACAAGAATTCAATCAATGGCTACAAGAAACAATGAAGTTTGAACCAATGAGTGAATTAGAAAGGAGTCAAAAACTCATTGAGTGGAAAAGTTCACCCCACGGAATATTTGCTCACCCTAGAGAAGAACATTTACTCCCACTTCATGTTTGTTACGGTGCAAACGAAAGGACGGTAGACAAAGCAATATCATTAACGTTACTAACGAAGCCAGCAAGTATGTTTGTTTGGCAAAATTAAGCGAAACATCCACGGACATGCCCTTAACATAAACAAATTAACCAAAATACAGGCACTTTGTTTATCAATTAATCGGTTGAACATAAAAGTTTAAGTTAGTGCTTTACACTTTCAGCGAAATCATTAAGATACGCAGCACTTGGAGAGGTGGCAGAGCTCGGTTTAATGCACCTGACTTGAAATCAGGCGAAGGGTCGAACCTTCCGGGGGTTCGAATCCCTCCCTCTCCGCCAAGTTTTGAAAACCCGCACACTGTTGCGGGTTTTTTTATGCCTCAAACAATGACATGCATATAAAAAGGGCGTCATTGAACCTTATATATTTTCGTGCAGGTTTCATTAAATAAAATTCACAATGCTAAAACTTTTATTAAGGTTAGAAGATGTTCTAGCCACTAAGTAGCAATGCCGCATTGATAAACGTACAAACACACGTAAGATAGCGGTGAAAAAGTACTGCAACTCATTGAAAGTTTTTCTGATCTTCCTCTGTCTATAATTTGTAATAAGCACTTATAAAATGACTACATTCATTATAACTAATGTGTTCGACTACGCGGCGTTAATAAAAATGAGTGAGAGACTAAACTAAGGCTCACGCGACAGTCGCATGTTGGTCATAAATTTTTGCTAAAAACGAATAACCATTAGTTTTGTATGCTATCGCTATTGTACATAGGTACACTTGTTTAAGGACGCTAATTCGCAGATGTGTGATTAGGGCTTCACTCTAATGTCCAATTGCAATTAAGGTGTATAGTAAGTGATATAGAGGTTATTACTCATTACAGTGCTAATGCTTAAAACGAAAGTGTAAGTGAAACGCAACGACAACTCGTTACACCCACTGACGAAAAAGAATAAATATAGAGGATTGATATGCAGGCTATGAGTACGCTCAATTTGAGTCAGGGCAGTGTTGAGCAAAAACGTCAGGAAATAAAAGCGTATTTTACGGATTCGTTTGATACCTATGAAAGCCTATTTACTTGCCTAGCAAGCGATGAAGCCTATTTCCAGCGTGCTGAAAAGCTTCGCCATCCACTTATCTTTTATTTTGGCCATACCACGACTTTTTTTATCAATAAGCTTATTTTGGCTAAAATCATTTCTGAGCGTATCAACCCGAGATTCGAGTCGTTATTTGCTATCGGTGTAGACGAAATGAGTTGGGATGATCTTAACGACGAGAACTATGCATGGCCGTCTGTTGATGAAGTACGTCAGTATCGCCGCCAAGTGCGCGATCTCGTGTTATCGGTAATTGAAACCCTCGATTTTAGTATGCCTATCAATTGGGAAAGCCCAATGTGGCCGCTGGTGATGTGTATTGAACATGAACGCATTCATTTAGAAACGTCCTCAGTACTTATCCGTCAACTTCCTATTAGCCAGGTTAAGACCGATAATGAAAATTGGCCTAGTTGTAACGTTTTCTCTAGCGCCCCTATCAATACATTAATCGAGGTGCCAAGTGGCGATGTTATATGCAACAAGCAATGGAACGATGCCTTGTATGGGTGGGATAACGAATATGGCCACCATCAAGCTAGCGTAGCAGAATTTAAAGCCAGTCAATTCGTTGTGAGTAATGGTGAGTTTTTAACGTTTGTAGAAGCAGGCGGATATGAGAACTCAGATTACTGGGAAGAAGAAGGTATTAAATGGCGCGAATACACAAAAGCATCGCATCCGACTTTCTGGGTAAAGACTGACAACGGTTATTTGTACCGCAGTATGCTAGAAGCATTTCCGTTACCACTGAGCTGGCCCGTAGATGTGAATTACCACGAAGCCAAAGCCTTCTGTAATTATAAAAGTGAACAATCCGGCACGTTAATTCGACTACCTACTGAAGATGAGTGGTTACGTTTACGTGAGTTTGCGGGCATTACCGAAAACACCTATTCAGACGGCTTATAACATTGCGCTGAACAAGTATGCGTCTAGTGAGCCGGTTGATATTAACCAAGCCGGTGATTTTTACGATGTAGTGGGCAACGTATGGCAGTGGACGGAAACGCCAATTTACCCCTTTGATGGGTTTAAAGTGCACCCGCTGTACGACGATTTCACCACGCCTACCTTTGACAACAAACATAACCTTATAAAAGGCGGAAGCTGGATATCTACGGGGAATGAGGCAATGGCACAAAGCCGTTATGCATTTCGCCGTCACTTCTTTCAACACGCAGGCTTTCGCTATGTAGAAGCTGCGCTACCCATACAGGTAAATGATTTGGATTACGAAAGCGATACACAGGTATCACAATACAGTGAGTTCCATTACGGTGACACTTACTTTAATGTTGAAAACTTCGCTAAAGCGAGTGCTCATTTTTGTTTAAGCCACATGCCTGAAAATAAAGGCGGCAAGGCGTTAGACTTAGGGTGCGCAGTAGGGCGTTCATCGTTTGAATTAGCTACCTATTTTGATCATGTTGATGGTATCGATTTTTCTGCACGGTTTATTAAAACCGCCGTTGCTATGCAAGAACGAGGTGAAATCCGCTATAACCTTATTGAAGAAGGCGAACTAACTTCATTTAAAGCCAGAAAGTTAAGCAACTTGGGCTTAGCGGAATGTGCCGATAAAGTGCACTTTGCTCAAGGTGACGCGTGTAATTTGAAGCCGCAATTTACAGGCTACGACTTAATCTTTATGGGGAACTTGCTTGATAGAGTGTACAGCCCTAAGAAAGTACTGAACGACGTGACAGCAAGGCTTAATGCTGGCGGCATACTGGTAATAGCCTCACCGTTTACGTGGTTGGAAGAATACACAGAACGTAGCGAATGGTTAGGTGGTTATAAAGACGAGAATGGTGAAACGTTAACGTCGACAGAAGCGCTGGAAGCCACGCTTAAAGAGAGTTTTGAGCGAGTAGGGGCGCCAACTGAAATTCCTTTCGTTATTCGTGAAACAAAGCGTAAATATCAGCATACACTGTCTGAATTTAACGTGTTTAAAAAGCGATAGTATTGTGTATAGAGCGTTTAAGCGTTGTGTTCTTTGCCAAGAAGGTCATGAATGAAAGCGGCTAATCCTAGTGCTAAAGCGGCTAAGCCTCGCGCTAAAGCGGCTAAGCCTCGCGCTAAAGCTTCTAGGCAAGGCGATACAAGCGCTCTAGCAGACGCTGATCAACTAGCGGACAGCAGCGTAAATATAAACGCAGCGTTGAGACAACAGGTTGCCGATATCGACAACCTGTTTTCTGCGCAACTTAGTCAATTCTCATCGCTGTGGCATACACCTTTGGGTTGCGGTGATATTAAGGTCAATACTAATACTATTACTGTTGTTAATGATAGCGATTGTGATGGCGAAACTAACACAAGAAGCCGCTTAAAGTTTTCATCGCTTTCTACTCGGTTCCCGCATGCACCAGAACACGCAGTAAGTATGTGGATAGCCGACATGGACACTGCGCCATCTAAGCACATTGCCCATGCTATTTCGGCATTTGTATCTTCGCATTATGGGTATCAGTCATGTGATATTGGTGATGTTGTGGCAGCCCGTTACGCTAAACAAGGTGCAGTCATTGCCGCCAATTCGGTAGTGAGTACGGCAAGTGTGATGGCTGCAGTAGATACTGCGTTGAAGGTGTGCACCACCAAAGGTGATAAAGTCATGGTGCTTTCACCTACCTACGGCCCCCTTCGAGAAAGAATTGCGGCGCAGGGTCTAAACCTCGTTGATATCAGCATTGAGGATATTAGTTTTACAGAAACCGGTTCAGAAAAAAAGATAACCGCGTTATTAGATGCAGATTGTAGTGCTTTTGTGCTTTGCCACCCGAATAACCCCACTGGCACAGTGCTAAGCGAAACACACCAACATGATATTGCCCGTTTTTGTGATGCTCATAATATCACCCTTATTCTTGATGAAGTGCACAGTGAATTTGGTTTTATTGATGCCGATGCTACTGTTGATGCTTCGTACAACACCAATACCAATAAAGCGTGTGCTATAAGACCTTTTGCGATAAATATCCCATTTGCGCAAGATATGATTATTCGAATAAACAGCGCCGGTAAGGCATATAATTTATCGGCTATACCCGCTGCCTCATATGCCATTATCGCGAATGATGCATTACAGGCTAAATTTGCGAAGGAAATAGACAGTTGCCATCTTGAGGCGACACCTGTCGCAAAAGTTGCGCTGATTGCGGCATACGAACAAGCAGATGATTGGTTAGCGTTAGTGCTAAAGGCCATTGCGTTCAATAGGCAATACGCCAAAGCGCTTATGAACGTACTGAGCCCAACCACATCTTTTACTTTGGGCGATGCAGGTTACTTTTTATGGTTGAATCTGAATGAACGCTTTTTGCAAAACACGTTCCTTGAAGCCTGCCGGCGCGGTGTTATTGGTGTTGATGGGGCAAGTTTTAACGCCCCCGGTTATTTACGCCTTAATTTGGCATGTCACCCTAGCGCGATAAAAACCGCGTTACTAAGATTATTCTCCGATTAAGTTATCGCCTTTCGTTATTCTCGCCCTAGCGTTTTTCTAGCTCTATCGTTATTGTCGCCTTTGCCTTAAATCACATTACCGCCAGCGTAAACTCATATCTAATTTATTCATTCTCAAAAAGCGAATGAACGGTGCTAATTTCGCTAATTTTATCCCGCTGCTTAGTAACTAAAATATGGTGTATTGAAAGTTAATTATCGAAAACAGGCGCATTAATGGTTCTTAAAAAGCGCCTCGATGAAAGGATATAATTATGCAATACATTCGAAAAGGTAGCGAACGAGGTAACGTTAATCTTGGTTGGCTTAACAGCAAACATAGCTTTTCATTTGGCCAGTATTATGATGCCAATCATATGGGATTTTCTGCACTTAGGGTATTTAACGACGATATCGTACAGCCGGGCAGAGGCTTTGAAACCCATGGGCACCGGGACATGGAAATCATTTCTTTTGTGGTAAGCGGTGCGTTAAAACACAAAGATAGTACGGGTAACGACTACGTTATACCTGCAGGTGATATCCAAGTAATGAGTGCAGGGAAGGGCATTCGGCATTCTGAAATGAATGCGTCTGATAAGGAGGAAGTTAATTTTATTCAAATTTGGATTGAGCCTAACGTAACGGGTGTTCAGCCGGCCTACTTACAGAAATCGGTTAGTGATAAAAACGGATTAGAGCTTCTTGTCAGTGAATCGGGGCAAGACGGTTCGTTAAAAATTAATCAAGATGCACGTATTAGTAAACTGGCCCTTAGCCGAGGGGAAAGTTTCGACTTGGCCGTTGAATCTTCGCCAACCTTGGGGGCTGGCTATTTGCATATTGTGAAAGGTGAATTAACCGTTAACGACGTTAAGTCAGACAAGATGACTACCTTAACAAAAGGAGATGCAATAGGGTTAGGCTTGGGGCAAAAGGTAGTGGTTTTGGCCAATGAAGAAGCACTTGCGCTTTGGTTTGATTTGCCTCCTGTAGGCTAATAAGTCGGTGTAGTATCTTTATTAACCAGCTTGTTCTGTTAATGCTTGTTTTTACACATTTCCTTACTACAAATTGACACTGAAAAGTTTACCTAGTCGGTAGTCGTGGTATGATACGAACACATGATTGGTAAGTAACTGGTGGAATCCACCTCGGTTACGGATCTTTTTTGTTTGAAAGCAAACCGTAGTCAGTGAGATACATGTGATAAAAATAATCCTAGCAGATGACCATGATTTGGTCAGAAGAGGGATCCGCCGAATTCTGGAAGATGTCGTAGATTTTTCAATCATAGCTGAAGCTAAAAATGGCGAAGATGCCGTACAGCTATGTCGAAAAAACGCTCCAGATGTGGTGCTCATGGACGTAAATATGCCCGGTATTGGCGGGCTAGAAGCAACCAAACGCATTGTGCGGATGTCAGAGAACACCCGCGTAATTTGTTTGTCTATGCATAAAGAAAGCCCCATACCTATGCAGGTAATGAATGCTGGCGCGTTCGGCTTCTTAACGAAAGATGCCGAACCTGAAGAAGTTATTCGTGCCATTCACAAAGTGGTTGGTGGGCAAAAGTATATCGATAGTGAAGTTGCGAACAGCATCGCCATCGATAAGCTTTCCCCAAATTCAGACAATCCGTTTAATGATTTATCAGATAGAGAGTTAAGTATTGCGCTTCGCCTCACCAAGGGTAAGCGTGTACCTGATATTGCTACTGAACTAAGCATTAACGCAAAAACCGTCAATACATACCGTTATCGTATGTTTGAAAAGTTAGGCGTAACCACTGATGTGGAATTAACCCACTTAGCGCTTCGCCACAAACTCATCGATTCGAATTTGCTTTAGCCCAGTATGTCTGCATTTGATTCCGCAGCGTTTCTCAAAAATTTAACTTCTCAACCTGGCGTATACAGAATGTATAACGCCCAGGAAGAAGTCATTTATGTGGGTAAAGCAAAAAACCTTAAAAAGCGTGTTTCTAGCTATTTTCGAATGAATGTCGATAATGCAAAAACACGCTCATTGGTAATGCAAATTGCCAATATGGATGTCACCGTTGTAAATAGCGAAACAGAAGCATTTTTGTTAGAAAACAACTTCATTAAGAAGTACAAGCCACGTTATAACGTGGTCATGCGTGACGATAAATCCTACCCTTTTATATTCCTATCTGATCACCAGCATCCACGTTTATCGTTTCACCGTGGCCCGCAAAAGAAAAAGGGCGAATATTTTGGTCCTTATCCTAGTGCGGGGGCCGTTCGTGAAAGTCTGCGTTCTATGCAGCGTATTTTTCCAGTACGCCAATGTGAAGACAGTTACTACCGCGCTAGAAGTCGCCCTTGTTTGCAATATCAAATGCAACGATGCAGTGCACCTTGTGTTGAAGGTTACGTTAGCGACGAAGAGTATAACGAGCAGATAGACCTCGCTAGGCTATTCCTAAAAGGTAAAAACCAACAAGTCATTGGTACCTTGGTAGATAAAATGGAAAAGGCCAGCGAAGCACTAAACTTTGAAGCTGCCGCACGTTATCGTGATCAAATCAACACGCTTCGCAAAGTACAAGAGCGCCAATGGGTAGCCGGTACCCAAGATGAAATGGACGTATTTGGTTTTGCGGTAAAAGGCAATATGGCGTGTATTCAGGTGATGTTTATTCGTGACAGCCAACTATTAGGTAGCAAGGCGTTTTTCCCAAAAGTGCCGAACACGGCCGATGAACAAGAAATATTCGAATCCTTCTTATTGCAGTTCTACTTAGCGGGCAACAAACTTATACCTAAGCAAATGGTATTTGCCAGTGCGTTGTCTGATGAAGACGCGATAGCCGATTTACTTAGCGGTGAAGCCGGATACCGTGTAAATTTCTTTAAAGGTGCACGTGAAGAGAAACGCCGTTACTTAGAACTAGCACAAGCCAATGCTGAAACCGCACTAGAGGCCCAGTACGGCGAACAAAAGTCGGTATTTGCCCGATATCTCGATTTAGAAACGGCGCTTGAATTAGATGCGCCATTACAGCGTATGGAATGTTTCGACATAAGCCACACCTCCGGCGAACAAACCGTAGCATCTTGCGTGGTGTTTAATCGTGAAGGCCCGCTTAAAAGCGATTACCGCCGCTATAATATTGAGGGCATTACGCCCGGTGATGATTACGCCGCTATGGCACAAGCCCTTAAACGTCGCTATAAATCGGTTAAAGAAGTACAAAATATCCCTGATTTACTGCTTATTGATGGCGGTAAAGGGCAGTTGTCGCAAGCTGAAACTTTCTTTGAAGATTGGCCGCATGATAAAAAGCCTATGTTATTAGGTGTAGCGAAAGGCACAACCCGTAAGCCGGGGTTAGAAACTATTATATTGGCCGATAGCCACGACACCGTGCCTATGGACAGCCACTCACCCGCCTTGCATCTTATTCAGCATATAAGAGATGAATCTCACCGCTTTGCTATTACTGGGCACAGAAACCGCCGTCAAAAGGTGAAAACCACATCAAGTTTAGAAACCATACCTGGAGTAGGGGCTAAACGTCGCCAAACATTGTTGAAATACATGGGCGGGCTGCAAGGGCTTAAAAAGGCCAGTAAAGATGAAATTGCCAGCGTACCAGGTATTAGCAAAGAGTTAGCTGACACCATATACGATCATCTTCATCTTTAATCTCATCCAATACGCGCATTAATACGTAAATTGCGGTAATCTGTTAAAAATTGAAGGCTTAAAAAAAGCTGCGCTAAACCTGCCTATATTAGGCGAAAATTTTGAGATGTATTTATGTGGACGGTTCCAAATTTAATTACTCTATTCAGAGTAATTCTTATTCCTGTGTTTGTTGGTGTTTATTTTCTAGATTGGCGTTGGGCCCACGAAGCTGGCGCAGTTATTTTCTGGCTTGCGGCGATTACCGATTGGTTCGATGGCTACTTAGCCCGAAAACTTGAACAATCTACGCCTTTTGGTGCTTTCCTCGATCCTGTTGCCGATAAGCTTATTGTGGGGGCTGCATTATTAATGATTACCCACAGTTACGGTAGTTTATGGATTACTATTCCAGCCATTGCACTATTAGTGCGAGAAATTTATGTTTCTGCGCTAAGAGAGTGGATGGGACAAAATGGTGTGAGGGAAGCGGTAAAAGTGTCATTTATTGGCAAAGCAAAAACGACTGCGCAAATGTTAGCCATTATTGGATTATTATCTGGCCTTGAATCGTTTATGGGCATTCCACTTTATTGGGTAACCCTAGGACATATTTTACTTTATATCGCTGCAGTGCTGTCAATTTGGTCAATGATTATTTACTCCCGTGCTGCGTGGCCACACCTAAGTGCGGGTTTAAAAGATAAGATTTGATCGTCTATTGAACAATGTGAATAAAAATGTAGCAAACGATCACAAAATTGCATATTTCCTTGTTTTTCGTATTGACTCTTTCAGCGTTACAGGTAGAATTCACCGCACATTTCGAGACGGCAACAACGAAACGAAATGTAAGACTTTAAATGCGGGAATAGCTCAGTTGGTAGAGCACGACCTTGCCAAGGTCGGGGTCGCGAGTTCGAATCTCGTTTCCCGCTCCAAAGTCTAGTATTACGGCGGAATGGCAGAATGGCTATGCAGCGGATTGCAAATCCGTGGATCTCGGTTCGACTCCGGGTTCCGCCTCCATAATGCTTTAATGCTACAACAGGTTTCTACGCCTGACACCCCAACCGAAAGGTTACCCCGATGCCCGGGTGGTGAAATTGGTAGACACAAGGGATTTAAAATCCCTCGTCAGTAATGACGTGCCGGTTCAAGTCCGGCCCCGGGCACCATTTTCTACATATCTAAATACATCCAATATATATTCTTAAAGCTTATAATTCGCTAATTAATTTCAGTATTTTGCTTTACGGCTAACTCACGCTCTGTGCTACCATATCACTCTAATCTTATTGAGTTTACTGCGTGCTTCCACATATTAATTCCATTCTGGCGCTTAGAACGTCTGAGCTCAAACGAGCAAAGCGAGCTTTCAATGCGCGGGGTAGTAAAGTTATCCGTTGCGATATTTGTTTACTGCCTGTAAACGCGTGTATTTGTGCCGATAAGCCTGAACCACAAGCATCCTGTGCGGTACTTTTCATCATGTACAAGGGCGAATACTACAAGCCAACCAACACAGGCCGATTAATTGCGGATGTGGTAGCTGAAAATTACGCGTTTGTGTGGCACAGAACCGAACCCGATGCAGATTTACTGACGTTACTAAGCAACCCTAAATACCAACCCATCATTATATTTCCTCACGAGTATGCTGAGCCAGCGCGTTGCATCCCCAAGCCGGAAGATAAATTAGACAAAATTCCATTGTTTATATTTTTAGACGGCACGTGGCGTGAGGCGCGAAAAATGTTTGGTAAAAGCCCGTACCTAGATAAGTTTCCGGTGCTGGGCGTATCCCCTGAAATATCATCGAATTACTTGTTGCGAGAATCTACACGAGAATTCCAGCATTGCACTGCAGAGGTGGGAATAAACGTGTTAGATTTGGCAGGTGAA
This sequence comes from uncultured Alteromonas sp., assembly GCF_963976965.1. Classification (NCBI taxonomy): domain Bacteria; kingdom Pseudomonadati; phylum Pseudomonadota; class Gammaproteobacteria; order Alteromonadales; family Alteromonadaceae; genus Alteromonas; species uncultured Alteromonas sp. The sequence continues at coordinate 113,107 of NZ_CAXBMP010000012.1, read as the reverse complement.
GTTGAAGCGGCTACGGCGCTAGCTAAATACTTCAGTATTTTTCGACACCAATACTTAAAAGGGAAGCCCCATTTAAGTCACAAAATTGAATTTGCAAAGGCGCAAGTTAAGTAACCCTTATCTTGCGTGCATTCGCGCTTAACTATAAGGTTAAGCAATCAAAACCCAAGGAGAAAAACATGGCAACAGTTACGTTTCAAGGTAATTCAGTTTCAACTGTAGGTTCGCTTCCAGAAGTTGGGCAGCAAGCCCCAGACTTCACATTAGTAAAAGCGGATTTAGGTGAAGTAACCCTCGCTGATCTTAAGGGTAAACGCGTTATTCTTAACATTTTCCCTTCTATCGATACAGGCACGTGTGCAACGTCAGTGCGTAAATTCAATGAACAAGCAGCTGGTCTAGACAATACACAAGTTATTTGCGTATCTGCTGACTTACCGTTTGCAGCTGGCCGCTTTTGTGGTGCAGAAGGCATTGAAAATGTGATTACCGGTTCTACTTTCCGTACAAGTTTTGGTGACGACTATGGTGTGGCGTTCACTTCTATGCCGCTAACTGGTCTGCTATCACGAACAGTCGTTGTGATTGATACCGACGGTAAGGTACTTTATACCGAGCAAGTGGCTGAAACCACGGAAGAACCAAACTACGATTCAGCAATGGCTGCTTTGTAATTAAGAATATAAAGCGTAAATAGCTCAAACCAGTAATGCCCACAGCGTTACGTGGGCATTTCAATGGAGAGGGTGATATGTCGATGTTAGTTAATGTTCAACAGCTTGCCACGCAACTGCAAGATGAACCCATCATTTTAGTGCGTGCGGTTATGGACGACCCGGTTACCAAAACGCCTGATTCTCGTGATGCCATGGTGTTGCCAAACTCTGTGGATATAGACTTAGACGGCGAGGGCAGTGCTCACACTACGGGTTTTCCTCATAGTATGCCAACCGAATCTGACTTTGCTTTGTACTTAGGCCGACAAGGTTTAACCGAACGTTCGTCTGTAGTGGTTTACGATACCCGAGGTATGTACAGCGCCCCTCGTGTTTGGTGGATGCTTAAAGCCATGGGGCATGAGAACGTAAAATTGTTAAATGGCGGCCAAGTAGCGTGGGAAGAAAAAAACTTACCAGTATCAGAACAACGTATTCCCTCACATTTTAAGTATGAAAGTAATGCGCAGAGCAAATGGTTTGTAAATAGTTCAGCGGTTATTCAAGCGATTAATACCGATGCTCAACTAGTCGATGCCAGAAGTGAAGCGCGATTTTACGGGCAAGTAGAAGAGCCTCGCCCTGGGATTCGTTCGGGGCACATGCCAGGTGCTTACAATCTTCCATTCACAGCGCTGTTAGAGAATGGTTTTTTCTTAAGCGTTGAAAAATTAAAAGATGTTTTTGCCAAAGCCAATATTGATTTATCGAAGCCCATTATCTGTACCTGCGGCTCAGGGGTTACGGCGTGTATTATTGGCGTTGCTGCACTCATGTGCGGTGCAAATGATGTTGCTATTTACGATGGTTCTTGGTCTGAGTGGGGAGCAAACGCCACTTTTCCAGTAGTGAAAGATTAACCTTCGTTTAATTTAGGGTAGTCGTGTTACGTGTATATATTTCAAAGGAATTGAGCTTATGAATACACCACCTCGCGTTGTCGTGTTAACTGGTGCAGGAATTTCAGCAGAATCTGGATTAAAGACGTTTCGAGATAACAACGGATTATGGGAAGAGCACAGTGTGGAAGACGTGGCTACGCCCGAAGCTTTTGCCCGTAACCCTGAACTTGTATATCGGTTTTATAATGAACGTAGAATGCAATTGACTACGGATTGCGTCAATCCCAATGCTGCTCATGAAGCGCTAGTGACACTTGAACGCGCATTGAAAGACCGATTCACATTAATCACGCAAAATGTCGACGATTTGCACGAACGCGCGGGCAGCGAACGTATTTTGCATATGCACGGAAAATTACTGTCTAGCCGTTGCGTAACAACAAATAAGACTTTTGAATGCAAAACTGCGTTCGACGGCCAAACTGTTTGTGCCTGTTGTAATACCGCCACTTTACGACCCGACATTGTATGGTTTGGTGAAATGCCCCTTTATATGGAAGAAATTTCACAAGATATTGCGAACGCAGATATCTTCTTAGCCATTGGAACCTCAGGAAATGTTTATCCTGCCGCGGGGTTTGTGATTAATGCGAAAGACTCGGGCGCACAATGCATAGAATTAAATTTAGAACCCAGTGCGAATAATTGGTTATTCGATGAATCTATTAGCGGCAATGCCACTGAAATAGTCCCAGCGTTTGTAACGCGGTTAATTAAAGAATATGATCTTTAAATAAAGTTATGATTTGAAAAAATTCATGGCTAAAGACGCTTTACTAGCATGAAAGCTCACTGACACTGAGCGCCTAAAATATAGAGTAATATTAAAAATATATGCCTTACCTGAATGAATTTTTGACCATTGCCCTAGTGCACCTTGTTGCAGTAGCTAGCCCAGGCCCTGATTTTGCGGTAGTGGTTCGCAATAGCCTCGCGTACGGTCGCCGTATTGCTATTTATACAAGCGTTGGCATTGGACTGGCGATTTTGCTACACGTTGGGTATTCACTGGTGGGTTTAAGTGTAGTTATTGCCACTACGCCATGGCTTTTCAAAACCTTTAGTTATCTTGCTGCGGGTTATCTATTGTATATTGCGTATGGCGCACTAAAAAGCGGGCCTAGCCAACCGCCAGCAGGCGGCGAGGCAGGGGTAAGCAACAGCGTAGATAATCTGGATGAAACTAAGCTAGCTAATAACAAGGCGGCCAATAATAAAAAAGCTAACTCGCAAATATCTGCACAAAAAGCACTTTGGATTGGCTTTTTAACAAATGGCTTAAACCCCAAAGCAACCTTATTCTTCTTATCGTTGTTCACCGCTATTATTGATATCGACACGCCTTTTTCAATCAAGCTTGGTTATGGAATTTACTTAGCCATAGCAACAGGACTTTGGTTTTGTTTTCTATCCTACCTACTTAGTACCAGTAAAATTGCTCAACTTATTGGGAAAAAAGGGTACTGGCTCGACCGTGCAATGGGCGTTTTACTGGTTGGCTTGGCCGCAAAATTAGTCTTGGGCTAACGTTTCACTCATAGATTTATGCTTTGAGGCAAAACGCTGGTTATTACATTTAATCAACTAACACGTGGTAATTGGGGTTAATCGCCATATTTATGTATAATGCGGCGGTTAAATTCGATAGCAGCAGTAGAGGATCGTGTGGCAGATAATAAAATGCCTTTTAAAGATAACCAGCCAACAAGCAAGCTAGAAAGAACACTTTCAAAGCAATATGATTTCGATATTAAATCGTTGTTTTCTCGCGCTAATGGTTTGGCTAAAGCAAATTTTTTAAGCTTATTCCAAGCTTCATTAGTCCTATTTCTTACGTTTGTCGTACTCGGTTTTGTTGCTCAGAAGTTCATTACTTTCAATGAAGACGGCACCTTCATTTTTGAACACCAATCGTTAATTGAAATTGTGGCTATTTTCATTGTTGCACCACTAATTGGCGGGTTGTATATGATGGGGGTGAGCCATGCCAGAGGTCAAAAAACCACGGTTTTCTCTATTTTCAGCTACGTCTCTTTGATATTCGCATTAGCCCTTACTCAATTGGTGAATGGCATAGTGGTACAAATTGGCTTGGTATTGTTAGTGGTACCTGGTGTGTATTTTTGGATGGCGACCTCTTTTTCACTCATGCTGGTTGCTGATAAATCGTTAACGCCGCTTCGTGCCATTATTTTATCTTGCCGGGTTTTCAATGCTTATTGGGCACAGTTAGCCGGTGTGTTTGCCATTTTTATTATATTGTTTATTTCCGTTCCGTTTACATTAGGCTTGTCCCTTGTGTGGGTTCTACCCCTGTATTTTAGTATGCTAGGGTTGTTGTATGAAGAGATGATTGGTGAAGAGGGTGAATATACACCCAGCCAAACTGTTCAAAGTAAAACGAATGAGTCGAGCTTCGATGCATAAACGGGAAACGCTAAAAATTGTTTTAATTACTATTGCTGTATTGGCAGTAATAGTCATTAACGCGCTTATATTAACTAAGCGCGAGCCCGATATTTTAGATATTCCAGAAACACCTGAAGCCACAAAACCTGTTCCCGACTTTTCTGCGTATACCGACGTTAAAGAAAAGAAAAGTGCCTTTTTCGATTACTTACGCCCCGAAGTTGAAAAACAGAATGCGTATTTACTTACCCTTAGACACTACATACAAACGTTGTATCGTAAGGCTTTGAACGAAGAGCCGCTAACCGACGATGACATTAGCCGTCTTGAGTGGTTGCAAACTGAGTACCGCGTAAAGGCGGAACAACCGCTCACATCTCGTCTGCTTGCGTTACTTCACAAAATTGATATTTTGCCTGCTGAACTCGTGCTCGTGCAAGCGGCAAACGAGTCGGCATGGGGCACCAGTCGTTTTGCTAGAAAAGGTTATAACTTCTTTGGTATTTGGTGCTTTGTGAAAGGATGTGGTTTTGTTCCCGGTAAACGAAATGCCGGCGCAACGCACGAAGTCGCGAAGTTCCCAAGCCTATCTCGGGCGACTTATACTTATATGCGTAACCTGAATAGACACGATGCCTATACCGATTTGCGAGAAATCAGAGAGCGGTTAAGAGCAAATCAAATCCCCATTACTGGCGTAGCCTTGGCAGAGGGATTAATGAATTACTCTGAGCGCGGCGCGGCCTATGTAGACGAATTACAAACCATGATCCGGTTTAACCAGGAGTTCTTAACCGAATGAAACGTATAGCATGCGCGCTTATAGGCGCATTACTCACCTCAAGTGTTGCCGCTGAAACGGTGAATGTGGAATACAGCCGTTTTTATAGTCACGTAAAAAAACTGGATAATGAAGACACTCAAGCTTTGCAATTCGCTTTTGGTTTTCTGCGTGTTGGTGAAGGGCGGTTATGTGAAATTAATAACGCTGAGATAGTCACTGACAAACAAACTATGCCATTAGAGGTTAGTGATGAGTACCGATTCACTGTACCAACGGAAAAAGCGCTAAAATTGGCAAATGCCTATATCAGTATCGATTTAACTGAAGCGGCTAATGTATGTGATATGTCTGTGCAGCTAGAAACAAAAAGTGAATACTTAACCGCCAGTTATACAAAAGAAGAGCTGAATTTTATCTATGGCCAATATGAAGCGTTCTTCAATGAAATGGGTAGCTTTTTATCGTTCTTAATGCCAACGGTGAAAGGGTTGATGTTGCAATTTGATGATAAAAATCTGGATTATATTACCCCAGAAGGCCTGCATATTAATAACGGCATACTTCACTTAGAACAAAGTGAAATTAACGAAAATAAAGGGCTCACACTACCGAAAGCCCCACTTCGTGTTACCGCTATGGCATCAAGCTAATAGCTGATACTTAATTTGCTCAGCAATACGGGTGATGGTTTCTTCACCCTTTTCACATAGCTCTTGTGCGCGGTGAAATTCCATAATACCCACGTCGGTTAGTTGGGGCTCTATCAGAATATCCGGCGGATCGCCCGCTAAACGAGAACGTGTCACCCTTGCTTGAAGTATTTCTAACGAACTACTCATTACACTTAAAATCCCTGGAGGGTTACCTTTAGGGACTTTATTTGGTGGCGGCGAAATTGTTTCTTCTATGGCCTCAATAGCGTCGCTAGCAACGCCTTCGTTTTGCTCGCTATGTTTACTATCGGTTTCACTTTCAGTTTCCGTTTCTGCTTTTTCTTTACCATCAGGTGAGAACCACTGCTTAAGCACGTTTTGGCTTTTAGTGAAAAAGTCTTCGGTTTTTCTTTGGTTTTCTTCGTGATCGAGTCGTAATTTTTCAAGCCTAAGGGGCCTGAAGTCAGCATTAAGGTTCACGGCAATAACAAAGTCTGCACCAAGCTGACGACACAGGTTAACAGGCACTGGATTAACCACCGCGCCATCTACTAACCAACGATCGCCATGGGCGACTGGGGCAAATAGGGCAGGAATAGCACACGAAGCTTGAATGGTATTGCCAATCTCGCCGGAACTAAACACTACCTCACGACCTGTGTACAAATCGGTAGCCACGGAGGCGAACGGTTTTTCCATTGCTTCGTAGGTTGGGGCACAAAATTCGCTGGCAAGTTTATCAAACACTTTTCGCCCGCTAGCAATACCGCCCCTACGTAAACCAACGCCCATCAAAGCAAGTACCTGCCAATCTGACAAAGAACAAGACCACTCTTTAAGGCCTTCTAACTTACCACTAGCGTAAGCGGCACCAACATAGGCACCAATAGAGCAACCTGCCACCACGTCAATTTTAATACCCAGCTTTTCTAATGCTTGAATAATACCAATGTGGGTCCAACCTCTTGCGGCACCCGCACCTAATGCTAGACCAATTTTCATTTAGTTTGATTCCATCAAATTGATAACGTGAACCGTGTCGTCAGTAGGCTCATTGGGCGACGCAAAGCTGGGGGGATCGAAACCAATATCACCATCTTCAACCGGCCCGTTCTGTGTAGAGATGCCTTTAAAGTCGTGCAAATTCTTGTCGACCAAATGTGACGGCGCTACATTTTGAAGCGCACTAAACATTGACTCAATACGCCCAGGGAAACGGCGATCCCAATCTTGTAGCATGGCCTTTACGTTCTGACGCTGCAAATTTTCTTGAGACCCGCACAAGTTGCAAGGAATAATAGGAAATTCTACGGCATCAGAATAACGCTGAATGTCTTTTTCAGTACAATAAGCAAGGGGCCTTATGACAATGTGCTCACCATTATCGCTAACCAGCTTTGGTGGCATTGATTTAAGCTTACCGCCATGGAACATGTTTAAAAAGAAGGTTTCTAGCATGTCGTCACGGTGATGGCCGAGGGCAATTTTAGTGGCGCCTAGCTTTTTAGCCGTGCTGTATAAAATACCGCGACGTAATCGTGAACAAAGCGAACACGTGGTTTTACCTTCAGGTACTTTGTCCATAACAATAGAATAAGTGTCTTCTTCTACAATTTTGTATTCGACACCTACACTCTCGAGGTATTCAGGAAGTACGTGCTCTGGAAATCCAGGCTGCTTTTGATCAAGGTTAACCGCTATAATGTCAAAATGAATTGGCGCAATGCGTTTTAAAAACATAAGAATATCAAGCATAGCGTAACTGTCTTTACCACCAGACAAGCACACCATCACTTTATCGTTATGTTCAATCATGCCGAAATCAGCAATCGCTTTGCCTACATTTCGACGAAGTCGCTTTTGTAGCTTATTAAAGCTGTATTTTTGTTTATTTTGAGACGCGGTTAACGGAGCGTCCGCACGGTTTGTGCCTGCACTGTTCATATCAATAGCTTGGTTACTGCGAAAAAAACCATTATACAGTAATCAAGTAAAATTGAATGTGCGAGGTGAAGATTTTTTAAATCTTGTTGGCCCTCTCTTCTAACAAAAACCAATAGCGTTTAAAGCTATAGCGCAAAGATAGCAAACAGTGCCGACAGGCTGTTTATGAACCTGTCTGAATTACCGTGAAAGGGGCGAAATAAAGCCGTCTGGTTTTATTGCCAGTACATCACACACAAGTTCATCAATAACATGTTCTGCGGTGTTACCTATGAGAGCCGCAGAAATACCTATTCTGCCAACCGTACCTATGATAACAAGTTCAGCGTCTATATCTTTGGCTATCTTTGGAATGACTTTTTCAGGAAGGCCTTCCTTCACATAACAGCGCTTACTATCGATAGCATACTTCTCGCTGTGTGTGTTCATCTCAAGTTCGTGATGATGCTTTACCGCGTTGTTGTATGTGTCTGGGTCAAACTCAGGAACTTCAATAGCAATATTTAGCGGCGTAGCTGGGTAGCTGTTTACCAAATTTACGTTACCGCTGAGCAGCGCGGCATAATCGTTAGCAATCACCGTGATTTTGTCGTTAAGTAAGGCATGCTCGTCGTCTTCACTGCCTACATTTACCGCGGCAATAATTTCACCATTTTCAGGCCATTCATGATCTTTAACCAATAATACGGGGGAGGGACATTTTCTAAGTAGATGCCAGTCTGTAGGAGTAAAAATAACAGAAGCTAAATCGTCATGGCGCTTAGTTGCTTTTACCACTAAATCTATACTGTTGTCGATGACATAATGCACCACAGCTTCAAAGGCACGGTTGTTCCATTCCACAACTATATCTGTTTTAGAAAAACCTAAGTCGTCTAAAGTTTTTTTCAACCATCCAGCATGTTCTTTAGTGACCGCATCACGCATGGCTTCACGATCATCAGGGCTAAGCATGGTTGTCATATCGTAAGATAAGTCGTAAACCACCAGCATGGCGGTGACAGAGGCACCTGTCTTTTTGGCAAGTTCATATGCACGGCTAAGCGCAGGTTGGGTTTCTCTATCGGCTTCAATAACCGCTAAAATACGCTCATACTTAATCATAACCCCTCCAAACATAGTCAGAATTTTGGTTGCTACAATTTAAGTGTAATACCTATTTGCTATTACGTAACTTGTTTTAGATCAAAAGCTTTGAAGATTAGCTATTACAGGCGATATTAGGTGCAACCACAGACGTTAAACGTTGTGACATCTCATCAAAATCTAAAATAGTGATGAGTTTACCGTCCACTTGGATAATATTTTCTTTTTGAAAACGGCTTAACAGGCGGCTAATGGTCTCAATAGTTAGACCAAGATAGTTCCCAATTTCATTTCGAGTCATGGTTAGGTGAAATTCTTTATTTGAAAATCCACGTTCTTCGAAACGTTGAGAAAGCTGAGAGAGGAAATACAATAGACGTTCTTCCGCTGAGCGTTTATTAAGCAACATCATGAGATCATGATCTTGTTTAATTTCCGCACTCATAAAACTCATTATTTGATGTCTTAACTTAGGAAATTGAACCGACATTTCATCAAGCGTTTCATACGGTAATTCGCACACCATGGCGGTTTCTAATGCCTGAGCATAACTTTGGTGCTTATTTTCCCGTAAGGCATCGAAGCCGATAATATCGCCAGGGAAGTGAAAACCTGTAATCTGCTCTTCACCATCTGAATTGGTGACGAAAGACTTAAAAGAGCCCGTGCGTACTGCGTAAAGAGAGTTGAATTTATCTCCCGACTTTACCAGCAAATCACTCTTGTGAAGGGGTTTCTTTCGCTCAATAATATCATCTAAAGATTCAATCTCAGTCTTGTTTAGCGCAACGGGCAAACACAAGTGGCTGAAACTGCAATTTTGACAATGAATTGAGAATTGGCTTCCTTTGCTCATAGGTTCAAACTATAAATAGGGTCGACTTAATATTAATCTTACTCTTTTGTTTATGAAATTGCTGCATAAATTAAAAAGAGAGCGTAAATAGCCACTATTACGGAAAAGCATTGTCTTACCACGGGGTGCCTAAAACCAGCTATTAGGTACTGGCTACCTGCGCTTGCAGCTAACAAAGTGGGCAGAGTACCTAACCCAAAAAATAACATGATGGCAGCGCCGTCAACGGCCGACCCCGATGCTAATGACCACGTTAACGTGGAATAGACCAACCCGCAGGGTAGCCAGCCCCATATAAAACCATAGGGTAGTGCATAAACCGGGCTTTTGAATGGAAGAAATCGTTTAGATATTGGCTGAATAGCTTTAAATAAGCCGCGTCCCATAGCTTCAATATAATTCAAGCCTTGCCACCACTTTCCCAAATAACACGCTAATAGCAGCAGCATAACGCCACTAATCAAAGATAAAACGGGTTTAGCAATAGGCACAAACTCGGTGGCCATTTGGCCGACAGCGCCTGTAATAGCGCCGGCTAATGTGTAGCTGAGGATACGGCCAAAATTATAGGCAAGGGTGTAGGGTAATGCCGGTTCATTACTTGGCGTTACTGTGCGTAGTGCGGCAACAATACCACCGCACATACCCACACAATGCACGCCGCCAGCAATTCCAATGAAAAAAGCAGAGAATATATTAATCTCTGTCATCTGTTTCTTTGCGTTGTTGTAACTGCTTTCGCTGCTCGGCTAGCTTCTTTTCATCACCTGATAAATCATCATCAAACAAAATGCTGTAGCCCTGTCTATCAAGATCTTCAAACTGATTGGTTTTTACCGCCCAGAAAAAGATAACCAGTGCCAGCGCAACAATAATAATAGCGATGGGAATTAAGACGTAAATGATACTCATATTATTTACTTAATAACCTCGTTGAATTGGTGACCACAATAATACTACTCAGTGACATGCCAACCACGGCCATCCAGGGAGAGAGTAACCCCGACACTGCAAAGGGTAGAATGATAATATTGTAACCTACTGACCATGCAATATTTTGCTGAATTTTACGTTTTGCCTGTTTCGCCACAGAAAATAAGGTTGGCACCGATAGCAAGCTGTCTCCTAGCAAAATAACATCGGCGGCTGTTTTGGCCACATCTGTGGCGTTTCCTACCGCAACCGCCACATCTGCGCTAGCAAGAACAGGGGCATCGTTTATACCGTCGCCCATCATCATGACTTTGCGACCTTGCTTTTGCAAAGTATGCACCTGTGAATATTTTTGCTCCGGTGATAAGCCACCCTTTGCTAAGTTGATTGGTAAACTAGCAGTAAGTGCATCAACGTTTTTCTGTGTGTCGCCACTTAGCACCACTAATTGATGTTCATTCAGTGCGGTGAGTGTCGCTAAGGCATCTTGCCGCAAGCTATCATTTACGCAGAACGCGGCCATTAATACACCGTCGGCACACAAAAACACATTTGCCGGTATATCTACCTTTGAGGTGGTTGATAAATTACAAAATACGGCTGAACCCATAGTAAAAACGACGTTGTCTATCTCACCACTAATGCCGCCACCTGGTGTAACGGTAAATCCGTTCATGGTATTAGGCAGGGTTCTATGTTTTGACTTAACATTATCGTTGTCGAAGGCACGGGCAATAGGGTGCTCAGAACGAGACTCTAACAATGTAGTTAGCGCCATTACCTGCACTGGATCTACCCCTTTAGCAAACCAGCGCTGTTGCAATGAGAACTTACCTTCGGTCAGTGTGCCGGTTTTATCAAGGGCAATGGTATCAATATCGTTAAGTTGCTCTAAGGCGTCAGCGCGCTTTAACAAAATGCCCTGACGATTCAGCTTCGCCATAGCGCAGGTTAACGCTGAAGGTGTGGCTAAGCCTAGCGCACAAGGGCAGGTTGCCACTAATACAGAGATGGTGATCCAAAAAGCATCTTCACTGCCCACAAACGACCAATAACTGTACGTTAAAGCCGATATCAGCAATACCGAGAACACAAAGTAACGGGAAAAGTTATCGGCAATCTGCGCAGCTTTTGGCTTGCTTGCCATGGCGCTAGCTTGTAAACGCACGATTTGATTGACCAAGGCATGCTTTAAGCTTTGGGTCACTTTAACCGTTAGTGTGCCATCTTGGTTTACTGTACCGCCGTAAACTACATGGCTGGCCGATTTACTGACGGGGTTAAATTCTCCCGTTAACATAGACTCATCAACCGCAGCGGTACCGTCTAGCACAATACCATCGACAGGGATGGTCTCACCGGGCTTCACTAGTACTACATCATTGGGCGCTAATTGCTTTGCAAGGATCTGAACGATACTGCCATCACCTTCAATTTTAGCCGCTGAAACCGGAATATATTGCATCATATTGGCTGAAATTTGCGCCGCACGGTGCCTGCTTCTATGTTCAAGGAATCGGCTCAACAGCAGTAGAAAGATAAACATGCATATGGATTCAAAATACACTTCACCTTGCTCAAGCAAAGTGGAACGTAAACCCGCAAAGTAGGTGCCAAATACCGCGAGGGTGACAGGCACATCCATATTCACGGTTTTTGCGCTTATTGCCTTCAAAGCACCTAAATAGAACGCGCTTCCTGAATAAAGTACTACGGGGGTGGTAAGGGTGAGTGCAACCCAATAAAAGTATTGACGGGTTTCTTGTTCAATGGCACCAAACCAATCGAAGTAAAGCCCAGCCATTAGCATCATCACCTGCATGGTCATGATGCCTGCCAAGCCTAACTTTTTAATAAACGATTTTTGCTCGCGTTTATAACTCGCTTCATGTTCATCTGGGTGAAACGGTGAGCCAACATACCCTATGCGTTTTAGTGTGGTGAGTATCTGGCTAAGTTTAATAACATCGGGTTCCCAGGTTATTAGTGCGCGACGCTCTTGAACGTTTACGGCGACTTGCGCAATACCTGATACTTTTGAAAGCTGCTTTTCAATCAGCCAACCGCACGCTGCACACGTTATGCCTTCAAGGGTTAGCTGTATTTGCTTGTGCTGTCCTTCGTCAAAAACAAACTCTTCTTGAAGGGCTGGGTCGTCATAAACGTTAAGCGCAGAAAGGCTTTCTAAGATACCATCGTCTGACTTTTGGGCTGGCTCAGTACGAAACTGATAATAATCTTCTAAGCCATTATCAACGATGGCTTGAGCAACAGCTTGGCAACCAGGGCAGCAGAGCTGCCTGGTTTCCCCTAATATTACTGCTTCATATTTGTGTGTTGCATCGTTAGGTAACGCGCAATGGTAACAAAGGTTTTCGCTCATTACGGATTAAACTTGATGGCGCCAGAGTAGGGAAGTTGCAACGTATTTTGTACTTTCCAACTGTCGTCTACAGGAGAAAGCGAGACTTGCCATTTACCGGTTAAGTCCTTTTCGACAAAACCACGGTAAATACCATTAGCATCACGACTTAATAATACACTTGCATCACGCTCTTCGATGGTCACATGATAAAAATTCAATTTAAGGGCGTTTCCTTCTTGAGGAATACCTGAATGGAATTTTACTGCAATACTGCCATCAGTAATGGTTAACTCTGTTGTTATGTTTTTGCGTTTCGCGATGGCTTCTTTATCTAGCCGGGCATTAATGGCTTTACCTTCTTTGTAATAATCGTCTACTACTAAGCTGTCTTCGGTTGAAATAGCCAATTTCAATAACACGCCACCCATTACTAATGTAATTAGGGGAACAGCAATAAGGAACCAGGGCCAAAATTGTTTATACCAGGGTGTATTCATTAATTACATCAACTCGTTTACTACAGGAAAACCGGCGCGATAGGAAAAATAAGGCATCCAGTTGAAGATGTGTATTTTCTCATAAAAAAAGCCCCGTGATAACGAGGCTTTTTAGCATTATTGTTGGTTATACGAATTTAGTCGTTAGAAAGACTATAAACGTACGATGCAACAACGTGGATTTTGTCATCACCCAAGGTTTTCTTGAATGAAGGCATAACACCATTTCGGCCGTAGGTTAGTGTTTCAGTAACCGCACGATGGCTTCCGCCATATAACCAAATGTTGTCAGTCAGGTTAGGCGCACCAAGTGCTTGGTTACCTTTACCGTCCATACCATGACAGGCAGCACATGCAGCAAAGCGAACTTTACCTGCATCAGCAAGTTGCTGGTCAACATCACGGCCGCTTAGGCTTAATGCATATTCAACCACTTCTTCGATGCCTTGCTCACCCATAACATCTATCCATGCTGGCATAGCGGCTTTACGGCCTAACGTTAGGGTTTCAACAATTTTTGCACCCGAACCACCATATAACCAATCGTTATCAGTAAGGTTAGGGAAACCACCGTTTTGCCCGCGAGCATCAGAACCGTGACACTGAGAACAGTTTTGCATAAACAAACGCTGTCCTACTTTATTCGCTTCAGGGTCGTTCGCTAGCTCCTCAACAGGAATTTGCGCATACGCTTCGAAAATTGGGTCGAACTTTTCAGCTGCATAATCCAACTCACGATCGTACTCTACAAACTTGCCTTGCTCTTTTGCATCGATACGCGCTTGCGCCGATTCTTCAAGCGTCAATATGCCTTGGTTTGAGCTCTTCCAGCCAAATAAGCCTTCGTATGAACCCAATCCAGGATAAAGGGCAAGATAGATAAAACCCCAAATGATTGTCATGTAGAACATGATTGTCCACCAACGAGGAAGTTGGTTATTCAACTCCTCGATGCCGTCAAATTCATGCCCCATTGATTCTCCTTCTGGCACGCCTGTTTGGTTAGACAAACACCAGCGCAGAAGGAAATAGCAACCAATGATTAACCCTAGGGTTATCACTGAAATCCATATTGTCCAAAACATACTCATAAGTTCGAGACTCCTGCTAATCTTCTTTTGATTTTTCTTTGTCTTCGTCTGCGAAAGGCAAATTCGCCGCTTCATCAAACTTTTGCTTGTTGCGGCTACTAAAAGCCCACCAAACTATGCCAATGAAACTAACAAAGACGATGACAGTAAAAATGCTACCTACTATTCCTTGATCCATATTATTTCAAATGTGTGCCAAGAGATTGTAGGTATGCAATAAGGGCTTCCATTTCAGATTTACCCTGTACTGCCGCTTGTGCTCCCGCGACATCTTCGTCGGTATACGGTACGCCAAAGCCTTGGAAAACTTCCATCTTCTTGGCGGTTAACTTACCGTCAAGTTTGTTTTCTGCAAGCCATGGGAAACCAGGCATATTCGACTCAGGTACCACGTTACGCGGATTAAGCAGGTGAACACGATGCCATTCATCACTGTAACGCCCACCAACACGTGCTAGGTCAGGACCAGTACGCTTAGAACCCCAAAGGAAAGGGTGTTCCCATACTGACTCACCAGCAACACTGTAGTGACCGTAACGTTCTGTTTCGGCACGGAACGGACGAATCATCTGACTGTGACAACCAACACATCCTTCACGGATATAGATGTCACGGCCTTCTAATTCTAATGCTGTATAAGGACGTAAGCCTGTTACCGGTTCCATTGTTTGCTGCTGAAACATCAGCGGCGTAATTTGAACCATGGCACCGAAGCTAATCGCAACAAGGATTAGCACGGTTAACAGGCCGACATTTTTTTCAATTAACTCATGTGGATTTTTCATTATGTCGTCTCCTTATTACGCTGGCTGAGTTGTAACATCAGCAGCGATACTACCTTTAGGGGCACGAACGGTTTTCCATGTGTTGTAGGCCATGATAAGCATGCCAGTAACCACGAAACAACCACCAATGAAACGAACCACATAGAAAGGTTTAGACGCTTCAAGCGATTCGACAAAGCTATACGTTAATGTACCGTCAGCATTTACTGCACGCCACATTAGCCCTTGAAGAACACCTGACATCCACATTGCTACGATATATAGCACCACACCAATTGTTGCTAACCAGAAGTGAACATTAACAAGACGTGTGCTGTACATCGCTGGCTGACCAAACAGGATAGGTATTAAGTGGTAAATAGAACCAATTGATACCATGGCTACCCAACCTAGTGCACCTGAGTGTACGTGGCCGATAGTCCAGTCTGTGTAGTGAGACAGTGCGTTAACTGTTTTAATTGCCATCATTGGGCCTTCGAAGGTAGACATACCGTAGAAAGACAATGAAACAATTAAGAAACGTAATACAGGGTCAGTACGCAATTTATGCCATGCACCAGATAGCGTCATTATACCGTTTATCATTCCGCCCCAAGAAGGAACGAATAGAATGATAGACATCACCATACCTAGCGACTGTGTCCAATCGGGTAGGGCAGTATAATGTAAGTGGTGAGGACCAGCCCAAATGTACAATGAAATCAATGCCCAAAAGTGAACAATAGATAATCTGTACGAGTAAACTGGGCGACCTGCTTGCTTAGGAACGAAGTAATACATCATGCCCAAGAAGCCAGCAGTTAGGAAGAAACCTACTGCGTTATGGCCGTACCACCACTGCATCATGGCGTCTACTGCGCCTGCATACAATGAATAAGACTTAGTGAAAGACACCGGAATGGCCATGCTATTACCAATGTGCAATACAGCAACGGTAAGCATGAACGCCCCTAAGAACCAGTTCGCAACATAAATATGCGACACTTTTCGGATAACTAGGGTTCCGAAGAAGTTAATGATATAAGCGAGCCAGACTAGCGTAATCAATATATCGATTGGCCATTCTAGTTCAGCGTATTCTTTCGAGCTGGTTAAACCTAAAGGTAGAGAAACTACTGCCAATACGATAACGGCTTGCCAGCCCCAAAACGTAAATGCAGCAAGTTTGTCACTGAACAGTCTAACCTGAGAGGTACGCTGAACGATGTAGTATGACGTTGCGAACAACGCACAGCCGCCGAAGGCAAAAATAACGGCATTGGTGTGCAAAGGACGCAGACGCGAAAACGTTAGCCATGGTGTGTCAAAGTTAAGCATAGGTGCAAATAATTGCGCGGCAATAAATACCCCTAGGCCCATACCAATGATACCCCAGACTATGGTCATAATGGTAAATTGCCTAACTACTTTATAATTGTAGTCAGGTTGTGCTTGGCTTATTTCACTCATTTTAATGAATCTTCCACTTCAAATGAACTATGGTCTCCAACAGCCGTTCAAGTACGGTCTAGACATGCGAAAGCAACGGAATAACGCTTCACACCGAGCTCGGAAAGAGTAATAATTATAGTCTCCAAGCCAGTTGGTACGCGGATGATAAGGTTTTTAATTACAAAAAGATACCATAAACTACCTGAGCTTGATCTCCATCAATGAAGAAATATACAAAATTTAAGAAATGCTAAATAACAGTAACAAAAAGAGATCATTTTATTCACAAAGGTGGCTTACCCCGCTTTGCATTTTTCTCGTTGCAGTATGTGTATTTGCAGTGCATCAATACCAAATGTC
Organism: uncultured Alteromonas sp.; assembly: GCF_963976965.1. NCBI lineage: Bacteria > Pseudomonadati > Pseudomonadota > Gammaproteobacteria > Alteromonadales > Alteromonadaceae > Alteromonas > uncultured Alteromonas sp. The sequence goes on along the minus strand of NZ_CAXBMP010000012.1, from coordinate 96,295 downwards.
CGCTACGCCTTCTTCGGGCTCCATAAAGGAAATAGGAGAGAGCTGTACATTTGTCAACGAGCACTGTGAATTTTTAATACATGGCAGGCATGCTTACGCGGAATTTTCAGAGAAAGTAGAACCTGAAACCTCTATTACCTTAGTACTCGATTTACCTGTAGGCACAAAGATAGAAAGTGCTTGGATAGAGGGCGTGAACATGTACATGGGTAAAGTGCCCGTGCTGCTTGAAAATAAACACAATGGCGAATGGTCAGGTTGGTTTATGTTGGGAAGCTGTAACGAAGAAAAAATGAAATGGCAATTGCGGTTAAATATAGAAGGTCAGGCAGCACCAAGCTACCTGAACTTCGAAACGACAATGTAGTATTAATTACATTTGAGACTGCAAGTAGTTAGACAAGCCAAGGCGTTTCACTAAGCCAAGTTGTTGCTCTAACCAATGGGCGTGATCGCGCTCGGTATCGTCAAGCAGTACAACTAAGATGTCACGTGTTACGTAGTCTTTTTCAGATTCACATAGCGCGATGACTTCTTTAAGTTTTGCATCTACTTCATATTCAACACGAAGGTCGCTCTCAAGCATTTCAGGTACATCTGAACCTACTTTAAAGCCAGTTCGCGTGACCATGTCTGGTACGCCTTCTAAAAACAGCATACGCTCGATAAGTTTAGTGGCGTGGCCACGCTCATCGTCAAATTCGTGATCGATACGCTCATAAAGTTTAGTGAGCCCCCAATCTAAATACATTTGAGAATGAATGAAGTATTGATCCATAGCGGCCAATTCGTAAGAAAGTAGCTCGTTTAGACCTTTAATGATGGTTTGATTACCTTTCATTAGTCATCTCCCATTACTTGCGCCTGAAGGTAGTTTTCAATACCCATAGCGCCAATTTGATATTCTTGAGTTTCAATCCAATCTAAATGATCTTCTTCGTACTCTAAAATTGATTCTAGGATGTCGCGCGTAACGTAATCCTGCTTCTCTTCGCACAGCGCGATAGCTTCACGTAACAGTGGTAGCTGCTCTTTTTGGAACCTGGCATCGCAGCTCAGCATTTCCTCAGTATCTTCACCAATGTAAAGTTTGCCCAACGCTTGAAGATTAGGTAACCCTTCTAAAAATAGAATGCGCTCAATCAACTCATCTGCTTGCTTCATGTCTTTAATCGACTTTTTGTAGTTCTTTTCATTGAGCTCTTGTAAGCCCCAATTCTTGAACATACGTGCATGCAGAAAGTACTGATTTATAGACGTTAACTCACTGGTGAGTACATCATTCAGCTTCGCGACGACTTGTTTGTCACCTTGCATAATAAAAACCTTAATTATCAATATGACGCTAGTGTAGAGTGAAAATACGCAAATGTCAAAAAATTACTTTAAAAACAAAGGCATACAAATAGAAATGGTTATCACTTCATCCTTTGTTTGCATTAAGAATAGTCGACTATTTTTGTTGCGTATTTGCATAGGCTAAACTTTCTTCGGCAAAACCTAAACCCGCCTCGGTGAAAAAGTTAAATACTTTATCAACGCCTTGTTCTAGCAAATGATTAACTTCATCTTCATACCGTGCGATCGCTGCTACTTTACCGGTATAACCCGCGTTTCTAAGCTGACGGGTGATATTGATTGCATCTTGTATAGAAGGCAGCGCTAATAAAATTAAGTGAACATTTTTAAGTTCTAGGTTGTCCCACAAGTCTACATCTTCACCATCACCGCAAATAACGTTTAAGCCTTCGCTGGCCATCTGCTTTACTTTCACTCTATCGGCGTCCATACCCCATACACTCACCTCGGCAAGTTTAGACAGCGCATTAAACGCACCTTGCCCAACCCGTCCCATTCCCAATACTAAAAACTCAGCTTTGTGCAAAGCAGGGTAAATGTCTTCTTTAAGCCGGCGGTTTTTTTCGAAACGTTTAATCGTGTCTTTATATTTATGATATTGAGAATGCGAGGTGCGATACAGCACACTAGTAATAACGAAAGAGACTGACAATGAAAGTGCAATCACTACTAACCAGCTTTCAGCCAATAAACCCAGAGATACCGCAAGCGCGCCTACAATAAGTCCAAACTCACTAAAATTAGACAGCACTAGGCTGCTTAAGTAAGACGTTCGGCCTCGTAATCGAAGTGACGTAAATAAGCCAAAGAATAGGGTGGCCTTTATAGGGATAAACAAACAGAATACCAATGCGATAATAATCATATTGAAATCAGGAAGCGCGGTCAGCCCGATGGTAAGGAAGAAGCCTATCAAGAATAAGTCTTTGAAACTAAGCAACGATTTAGCAAGCTCACTGGCCTTTTCATGTTGCGCTAACATAATGCCAAATATCAGAGCACCTAGATCGCCTTTGATATTCACCAGCTCGAATAGGTGATAGCCGCCTAAGGCAAGAATGAACCCAGTAAGAGGGAGTAACTCTCCGTGACCTGACTTATTGATAACACGGTTAATAAGCGGCATCGCGGGAATAAGTGCCAACAACCCAAGTGCCCACACCGAAGGGAGTTTGCCTGTGGCAGCCACTAAAAATATAACAGCAAACACATCCTGCATAACCAAAATACCAATGGCAAGTCGGCCATGACGGGTTTTACTTTCACCGCTTTCTTCTAGCACCTTAATAACACAAACCGTACTGCTGAAGCTTAACGCAAAAGCAATCAGCGTAGCGCTTTGCCACGTTAGCCCTTCTATATACTGGCTGGCTACAGCAGCAATGCCATATACACCGCAAGTCACGATGCCCACCCAGATGAGGGTGTGGGTAATACTACCGGCCCATACTTCGCGTTTACTTAAGTCGCGAATGTTTAACTTTAAACCAATAGTGAACAACATGATGGTAATACCTAAGTTGGCTATCTTGGTAAGATCATCAGTGAGCGTGTAGCCTGAAAAGTTGAGTAAAAAGCCCGCGACTAAGTAACCTACTAACGGGGGGATCCCAATAAGTTTAACCGTTAAACCGCAAACAAATGCGAACAGAAGAAATGCATACTCCATGAATTACCTTTCACCATTTCGATTAATTAGTACCAATAGAAATGTCTGTAGTCCGTTTAAGCCATGACATTTCTACCTCACATTCTTACATTAGTTAGCGCGGCGATCACACAAAATGCTCAACACGCTGATGTATATAGAAGTGTTTAGATTAGCATGTAATGAAACACGAGCGAATGGGAAAAGATAGATACCATTATGTTGCGTTTATATCACTGTAGGTTTTAGCAATTAAAGATATAGTAATACGTAAACATGCCGCTTAATAAAACCCAAAATTGTGTTGGAACAGTAAAAACTGATAATCACACATGGAGTAGCTATGCGAAATCAAATCTTAGGAGCCTTAACGGCATTATTTATTTTTAACCTACTGGTAGGTTTTTACTGGCATCCAGCGTGGTGGTTTCTATTATTAACCGTGATGTTACTCGTTTTAGCAATCGTCGACACAGTCCAGAACAAACATTCGATTCTAAAAAACTTCCCATTAATTGGAAGAACTCGCTGGACCGTTGAAACACTGCGGCCCTTTATACAGCAGTATGTTTTAGAATCAGATACTGGCGGCGCACCTATTTCACGTATGTTTCGCTCTATTGTGTACCAACGAGCTAAAAACAGCAGAGAAACAATTCCTTTTGGCACCCAATTAAATACTTACGACGATGGTTATGAATGGATAGGGCATTCATTATCGGCCCGTGATATTGATGAAATGAACCACGATCCAAGGGTAACAATTGGTGGAAAAGACTGTAAGCAACCTTATCTTGCAAGTATTCTAAATATCAGTGCGATGAGCTTTGGTAGCTTGTCTAAAAATGCCATTCTGGCGCTTAACAAGGGCGCAAAGAAGGGGAACTTTTTCCATAACACTGGGGAAGGTGGGTTAACGCCTTATCACGAAGAAAACGGTGGTGACATTGTTTGGCAAATTGGTACTGGCTATTTTGGGTGCCGAACCAAAGACGGGAAGTTTGATGCCGACCTGTTTAAAGAAAAAGCATGTTTGCCGCAAGTTAAAATGATTGAAATAAAGTTAAGCCAAGGCGCTAAACCCGGCCATGGCGGTATATTACCGGCTTATAAAAATACACCCGAAATAGCGAAAATTAGAGGCGTAGAGCCAGGTACTCAAGTAGATTCACCGCCTCGTCATAGCGCTTTTTCTACGCCGTTAGAGATGATTGATTATATACAAAAGCTACGCGATCTAAGTGGCGGCAAGCCTATTGGGATTAAACTCGCGTTAGGTAGAAAAAGTGAATTTATTGCCATGTGTAAAGCCATGGTAGAAACCGGTATTACACCCGATTTTATTACCGTAGATGGCGGTGAGGGTGGTACAGGCGCCGCCCCGTTGGAATACACAAACTCAATTGGATTCCCGCTTAGAGAAGCACTGGCATTTGTAGACGATTGTTTGATTGGTTTCGACTTAAGAAAACAAGTTAAAATTATTGCCTCAGGTAAAATTATTTCAGCATTTCAACTTGTTAAAAACTTAAGTTTGGGCGCAGATATTTGTAATAGTGCACGAGGTATGATGCTAGCGCTTGGTTGTGTGCAGTCGCTTTCGTGTAACACTAATAAATGTCCAACCGGCGTTGCAACGCAAGATCCAAAGCTGGCGAAAGGGCTAGATGTAACGGACAAATCTGAGCGAGTGTATCGCTTTCACAAAAAGACGCTGCATGCGTTAATGGATATGCTGTCTTCAACCGGCCATGTAAGTACAACAGAATTAAACCGCACGCATATATTTAGACGGGTAGACCAAGCAAGTATCGCACGTTACGACGAGATTTTTCCACTAGTGAAAACCGGTACACTGTTAGGTGATGATATTCCAGAGCGATTCAAGCTGCACGTCAAAGAAGCTAATTCTGATAGCTTTATGCCGTGCAGCTTATTGGCTGAAATAGAAGAAGAAACGAAATCAGTGTCTTAATTTCCACTTTGAGCATCTTGTTCTGGCATGCGTAATTGATACAAACGATACTCAGAAGTTCGATAGGGGACGACTTTATATTTAGGTTGTAAATAAGCAACTAAATCAATGAGTTCCTGAACAGTAAGTACATTGTTCATATTACGCATGCGAGACTCTCCATCTACGGAAGTCATACTAACAGGCTGCCTACGCGTTAACTTATGTGAGGGATTTATCACGCTGGTGACCAGTTCTCCGTAGGTTGTGATCCTGCCGCTGCTTCCCCCTAGAGGGATTGGTTTAGGCACTAGATAAGCATGATCTTCTGGCATCGTTATGCCTTCTATTTGGTGACAGTCTGTACACTGGTACTTCTGAAATGCCACTTTACCAGCGTCTGCATTTCCCTCAGGTAAGCTAAACCCCCGAGGCGAGTCTGGTCCTAAATCGCATCCCGCCAATAACAACGCGATTAATGGTAATGCAGTAGTAAGTTTTGCCATGTTCACGACTCCAACTTTATTATTCTGAAATTTCATTATGGTGCAAAACTAGAACGGCGAATTGATTTCAATCAAAGAAATGTGAAGAGAAGTTAACTATATTGTGATTATCCACTCCCGTTAATGGAACGAACTAATGGACGATTACAAGACTGTTTTAGTACCTATAGATGTGTTTTCAGACTATTCGCAAATTTTAGCGAAAGCCCTGCGGGTAGCACCAGATCCAAAAAACGTTCATCTACTTTATGTGGCATTTCCACAGACTAACGTTGAGCCATACGGACTATTTTTGGAACGTGACTATTCACAAGACGTACAAGAACAAGCAATGACAAAATTGAAAGACATTGCGGCAATCAACAATATTCCAGATACTAACGTAAATGTAGAAATTGGTTCACCTGCAGATGAAATACATCACTTAGCTGAAAAGTTAAACGCCGATTTGATTGTGATAGGCACACATGGTCAAAGTGGTCTTCGGCTTCTACTAGGCTCGACAGCAAATGCTGTGCTGCACGGTGTAAAAAGAGATGTGTTAGCGGTAAAAATCTAAACACTGAGACATAGCGAATGACATTGATACCTGCTCTGAACGACTCTTAACATATCTGTCATTTAAATAAGTTAGTGTCTAGGAATTATGAATAAACACTGTAACGTTATGCCACCAAAGCGCTCGGGTTTTACTCGTTTTTATTTTGCTACTATCTACTCTTATAGAGGAATAAAAGCGGCATTTTCCAGCGAAGCCGCGGTTAGGCAAGAAGTTGTAGCAATGGCAATATTACTTCCCATTGTGTTCATGCTTGAAGTAACAAACAGCGAAAGAGTGTTGTTACTCTTCTCACTGTTTGTCGTACTAATCACAGAACTACTTAACACTGCCGTGGAAAAACTATCAGACCACGTAAGTACTGATATGCACGAACTGATAGGGAAGGCCAAAGATATTGGATCGGCGGCGGTATTTATCAGTTTGATACTCGTGTTGGTAACATGGGGAATCATCTTGATGTAAAAATATTAAAAACGTAGATTTGAGAAGATGTACGTTTATCTACAATAAGATGGCTAACCTATTACATAGTTTCTGGGCTTTTCTTATTGTCATAACTCTGCTCAATTAGCTCTACCACAGAACTACTTAAGTTCTTTAAATGTGATGCATCAACACGACTTTCACCGCCGTGATTTAAATCGGAAATAGTGAACACCACATCCTCGCCGCTAGAATTCACATGAACGAGTACATTATCTTCCTCATCGACAAATGGCACTTTGATATAAAGCGGCTCATTGTTGTCAGCAAAGTAGTCAATGGCTTCATCAATTGAAGTAAATGCTGGTTTCTTTTCCGGATGAAGTGACCACGTTTTAGATGGAATGACGAGCTCTGCAATTGTTTTACCGTGTGACGGGTTAATACCATTAGACATAACATTTCCTTTTTTAATACCTATGCTAGTTGATACGAAGCCATTCGATAATTGGGTTCAATTTTGATAGCAAACACGGAAAAAGAAGTGGGAGATTTGGAAAAGAGAAGGGGAAAGACGGGAACGCACAGTGTAAAAAGTTACGCGTAACTTCATGAATAGGTTAACACTATTAATATCAATAAGATATGCAATTAGTGTTCTATCCCAAAGAATTACACAACTAGGACAAATAACGAGGTAAATCCAATATCGAGCACGGGCAGTTGAATAAAACCTAAAATTAACGTTTAAATTTTTCTGATAACTTAGCCATTCCGCCTCGTTTCACATTAGCTTGTTGCGTATAGTGACCAGGCATTTCAGGGGACTGCCAGCCTCCGGCCAATTGGAGTTCGGGCAAGGTAGCACCATTTTCTGCAAGTGAAACTGCGCCACCAACTCTGCCACTATGAGGCGTAATGTTTTCTTTTATTCCTGCACGGGCAGCAACTCGTTTCCATATTCGATAAACACTGGAATAATCGAGAATTGAAGATTCAGTTAATGGTGAATGTTGATGTGTATTTGGCTGTTCGTTATAAGGCAGCAGCGCATGCCCGCGGTTTGAAACACGGCGAAAAAGAATACCTTTGTTTATGCGGCGAGGATCATCAATTAGTCTTTCGCTCTGTGTCTTAGCATCAAAGTTAGCCTCTGCAATATATTCATCAACCATATTAATAGTACTAGTAGAAATAAATCGATGTGAACCCTTGCCGCTTTGATCAGACTTTGATGTAACAACTAACAATGCATTATTGCGTCTACTAATATGCTCAGCACATACACGTACTAGCTCATCAGCGCGTAAGAGTGCATCGAACATTAAGTTCATAATCGTTAAATCGCGCATTTCTAATAATGTGTCTGGAATAATCTTATTGTTTATTTCGTCCAATAAATCGATAGTAAGCGGAACGGCTTGGTTATGACTAAGTTGGAACTTACGATTTTCAATAAGTGACAAACGAACGAAGTCCCGCAGATACACCGATTGGATGATAGGATTCGGAAGTTTCGCAATGCCTAAAAATTTACTCAGCGCTGATAGGCGGCGTTTGATAGTTCTGTAGGCGAGGGGAGACTTACACAGTTCTTCTACATAGCGTTTAATTGCGTATTCGTTATGAGAGAAATCATCACTAAAACTGTCGATACGTTCTGACTGGCAGAAAATGGCGAAGTCGTTAAAGTCACTGATATAAGCGCGTTGGGTATTGCGAGGTAGCTTTGTAAATATGTCACGAAAATACGCATCAACATATTCAGCTCGTTCTGTATTGGTACTGTCACCATCGACAATAGACAGTTGTGTATTTGAACCAGGTTTGAATATAGACGACATCTAACTAACTCATTGTTTTCACGACAATTTGGCTAACTAATTTCATGCATGATAATTACAGTTATCATGCGTGAAATTACTGAAGTAGCCCTATACTAACCCGATTCTACACACTTAAACTGTTGTTATATACAGCTGTAATGGTAATAACCACATTTTCTTTTTTAATCGGCTATTTATTAAACGTGCGCTACGTAAAATTTAACGGTATATACCTCTATTATGCGCTTAGATTTCACGTAGGAGCGCGTTAAAATTACTCAAGTTTCAACTTTACTGAGGCTAATATTACTCCCAACAATTAACATATTCAGTACTAGGTTAAGCGTATATTCAACTAGCATCACTTATCAATAAACACCTTACAGCCTGTATACGTTGTTTTTAGGCATAAAATATCCTCTCTAAAAGACACAATAAAAATTGATGCAACACACAAAGTATAAAATTTGAATTATAAAAAGGTTAGGTGTCTTACCAGCGGCAAGAAAAGTAAATAAGAAGTACTAGATAATCACCGCGTTAAATTAGATGGAGCTAAAATATGAATATCGTGTTGTTAAACAAATCTAATTACTAATAATAACCCTGACATTATCATTGATGCATAAACACGATAAGGTCTCGTTGAGACACACAAGCACATAAATAAAATAACTGACTAATTTTTTTCCATATAAAAATACTCAACACGCTTAATAAAGCGTCGTTAGTAATAACCATACGTAACGTATTTATAAAGCCGCAATAAACTATTAATAATGTTCGCCACGCTGCAAATTTAATAGTAAGTACATAATCCACGGTAAGCTTCTAATCATTTTCCTTAAGATTGTCCTTTAGAAAGTAGTTTCCATTTCAGCCAAATAAATTTAAACATATCGGTAAAACACACCTAAACCTAGGACAGGGAACAGCCTTAGTACTGGCCACAGCGGGATAGAGAGTTGGGAATGCATCGACACATGAACGCGCCTACCTACATAGATAGGCTGAACTACCGTTTAGGTCACTGAAATTCGATATTTTAACGTAAGTACCTGTTTTTTATATATAGGTCATTTAGTTTTAAAGTTTTCACTTAACGTTACCGCGACAGATATCGCTGAATAAAATGTCATTAAAACTACAAAACCTTTGGGCCTATCATCATAAATTTTATAATAGAAAACCTCTGGATTTGCTCCAAAATTTTTTGTCTCGCTTAAGAACGATGTTACACGCTCAATAGTATCGTCAGTTATTCTATTTACTTCATCAGAATTTATAGAGCTCAAATCACGTAATTCATTGCTCATAACAAGCGTGGCGCCTTCCCACTTACTTTGAGTGTGATGGTAATACAATCCACATGCTATGTGCGATAACACGCTGTCAAAACGTCTTAGGTCGATTGAATACGCTGCAGTGTGTTCTACTTTTCCATCGGGATGTTTCAGCATTACACGTTGATAGTTATCTAAAAAGTTCGAATATGTGTCAGGTCGACGGTCAATTGCTCGCATGATCTTGGTATTAAACAGCTGCTCTTTTATGTCATTTCCATGAAAGCACGTAGACAGACAAAACACTAAATACTCATCGTCTTTACTCTTACTATTATTGTGTTCCTCGCAAGATGGTACCGTAATTAATTCTTTGCGTAGACTGAGCTCCCTAAGCACATCTTTTTGTTTTGGAAACAATGCTTTCGGAGGAATATGCTCCTTCGTTGTCGCTAAGGCATCGCACATGTAGCATGTTGTCTTTCGCATTAGCTACTCGACTTTTCTGTCTTTACCAGACGATGCACGTCGTTTTCGTTCTACCTGGACATAAACCGTATCGGTCGTTGCACTACTAGAGTGCCCTAAATCTTCGGATAAATCTTTCAGTGGACGATCTCTTTCAATCTCCATGCTGGCACCGGTGTGACGCAAGTAATGTGTCGTTGCTTCATTTAATTTCTGTGCGGCTTCTACTCCATGTTCAGACTTCATCTTGTCGAAAGCCTCATCAAAAACATGCTGTACAAGCCTGGAAATTTGACGACTCGTTAAACCACCGCGACCGCGAATTTTTTCGACCAAAACGGTTTGTTCACCTTTGGATGGTAACGGTGACAGTCCACGCCATTCTCTATATCGTTTCAAAAACGTGAGATAACCCGGTGGTACCGTGATATCTCTAATCTTTTTGCCTTTTCCATAGGCCTTAAACCACCAGTTATTGTCCTCATCAGTCCAAAAATGGCTCATTAACGGTGTCCAGTCTTGGCGCTCTGAAAGCTCTGAAAGCCTCAGAAATAGGGTTTTCATGGTAGCAATAACGAATAAATTGCGTTCCACAAGCGGATCGTTATCTGCCATCTCAACCGCAGTATCCAAGAGATATTGCCATTGCTGCTCCGTTAATCGACTGATCGTTTTCACCTGACTGTCTTTAATCATATATTTGCAGTCACGTTTTGCTAATGGAATAGGATTGCCGAAACAAATTTCTTCATCGATGAGATGACGGTAAAAAGAACTTAATGCCACAAAGGTAGATTCGAGGGTTTGCAATGACGGTTGGTACTTTTTCGGATCGAGCACTCTTTCCTTATCGTATTTTGGCGGCGTTTGTCTGAACGGCGTCCACTTAAGGTTTGAAGCAAAATATCCGTTATTGAGGCTAAATCGATCATGGAGCTGCGTACTTATCCATTTAACTGGTGGCGCCACACAAAAATCAATGTATCGCAAAATATCTGCTTTACGTAAGTCGTCTACTGGCTGCTTATCCACCATGAAGACCCACAGTAGAAACTTTTCGATGTCATTTCGAAAACGCACATACGTGTGCTGTGATTTGTTGCGACCGATATATAAAAGATATTCTTTCGCCCAGTCCCAGTGCTGTCTCATCCATATTGGTTGCTTATCTAAGAATGAACTTAGTTGTGGATAGTCAGACAGACTGAGCTCTGCCAGCTCAGTATACGTGGGAAACAACGGTGTAGGTTTTGTGATTGCCAAGAGTGTTGTGATTGTTAGTTAAGATGCAAACACTATAACTTACCTGCATACGTTATGTCTAATACTAAACCGTATTAGACATAGGAGGATTTTAAAGATAGGATGTTCGACGGTGATAATAAACCTTTCCTCTCTGACGAACAAAGGTAAATTTAATTTGAAATGGCAAGGCGAATATTGTTTTGGTGAAACCTGGATTGCGTTTCGAGGTATGAGCGCAGAAAATAATTTGCATGCCCATGCCGCTCTGCAGTTGGTTGCAGGCGCAGGCATTACTGTTACCGATGACAACACATTTGAAAAACAAGGTAATGGGTGGTTAATTCCCTCAGGTGTTAAACATAGAATTACTACATCATCACCCATCGTCATTCTACTTATTGAACCAGATTCTTTTTTTGCCGACGCTCTGCAACCCTCTCAGCAAAAAGGTTTAATAGTACAAAGCCTCTCTCTGGAAATGTTAGACACGTTGTTAGCGGATATTCCTTTGCGTGACATGATGAATAAGCTGGAAACACTTTATCATCAAAATAACAGTGTCATTGACGCACGACTAATCTCGGCGATGACTTATCTCAACAGTATCGATAAGCGCCCGACTGTCGAGCTTATCGGGAAACATGTAGGTCTTTCAGTCTCTAGACTTCGCGCCTTATCGACACACTACCTTGGCGTCCCATTTTCAAAAATCATTGTATGGAAACAGGTAAACTTGGCATTTCAATCATTAGCAAAAGGCGCTTCCTTAGCGGATGCCGCTTATGATGCAGGCTTTGCCGATCAAGCTCATTTTACACGAATTCTGCGCGACACTATTGGCGTAACACCAGGACAAACCCAAAATATGGATAAACAATAGGCGCTTTTGCTTAATACAGGCGATTTGTTCAATACCCTTCGACTAAAACCTTGAATAATTCCGGTTCATAGACAGTTTGAAGGCAGCAAAATTATGAAACCACTTCTAAAACGTGAATATGAACGCTCAAAGAAATTGGCTCGGGAACTCGAAGCAACAGGAGATTTATCATCTGCCTTCATCGCGTTAGAGCGTGCGCATATTCTGGGTCAACGTTATCTTATTCCTCATATACACGCTCATCTTTTAATGTTGAAGATCGGACTAAAACAACGGGATGTCCGTGAAATTTTTGGACAACTGCTCAGGATCGTTGCAACAATCCCAGGCTATCTTTTGGGGTGGGTGCCAAAAGGTAATACCGGAGGTAGTAACGTATCGGCGCTCAAACCTATGCCCCTCCCTCCCGATCTCGCGCCGGTTTTAGCCGATTACAATGTATGGCGTGATGTGATGAAGCGAGCAATAATCTTTTGTGTGATCGCACTGTGCGTGATTGCTTCATTGTTTATTTTTGACGCTCGCCACCAGTCATCCGCTAGTGCATTATCGCAATACTGGACATCTCAGCGCTTTACACCCATATCGATTGGAGAAAGTACACACAGACTGAGTGTCACGCCCGTGGTTAATTTTTATGGGGAGCCGGGGTTTGCCACAGAGGCTGGTGTTTCATACTTAGTGCAAACGGATAAGCACACCGTGTTATTTGATCTGGGACACAACCGACAACAAGCACAAGAATCTCCACTTGAGCAAAACTTACAGCGCCTTGATGTAAACACTGATGAACTTGATACTGTTTTTATTAGTCATTTCCATCGTGATCATATTGGTGGGCGTACATGGGAAGAAAAAAGCAGTATAGGCTTTGGTTTTAACCAACCAGCACTGGTGAATACGTCTATTTTTGCCCCCATCCCACTTAGCTATCCTGGCAAGGATGTAACGACTATCGACAAGCCGACGATACTCATGGATTCACTGGCGTCAACCGGCCCCATTCCTCGACAGCTAGTCTTGGGCCGAGTTGACGAACAAGCCTTGGTGATCCATCTCGAAAACAAAGGACTCGTGGTAGTTGTCGGGTGTGGTCATCAAACACTGACTGCGCTGATAACCCATATTGAAACACATTTTGAGGCTCCTCTATATGCGTTAATCGGCGATGTACATTTTCCACTTGAAACAGGCCGGCTGCATATTGCTGGTATAGATATACAGCGTCGTTTGGCGTCAGGTAGCGGGCTTTTTTCTCCCATCAGTAAACAAGATGTACTTAATGATATTGCGTTAATGTCACAAAAATTCGACATAGTTGCGTTAGGTGCTCACGATACAAGCGACCAAGCATTGGTATTGGTTGAGGAACACTTTACCGGCGAATTCATACCCGTTCGCGCCGGTAAACCCATACATTTTGATGAGTTTGTTACAAGACTAGAGGAGGCACGCTAATGTCACCTATCAACGCCACTTATTTACAAGCCACTCCCCTACTTGATTTCGATACGCCCGCTATTCAGACGCTTATTGCCGAAAAGGAGTGGCAGTCACTGACTACCTCTGAGCGTATTGGTGCTATTTACCACTTTATACAAAACGATGTCGCATTTGGGTATAACAAACGTGATGATATAGCTGCTTCGGAGGTGCTTAAAGATGGTCTTGGTCAATGCAATACCAAGGCAACCTTACTGATGGCACTGTTAAGGGCAACCGGTATTGCATGTCGTTTGCATGGGTTTACCATCGATAAGCGATTGCAAAAAGGTGCTATCACGGGCTTACTGTATATACTCGCCCCACGGCTAATCATTCATAGCTGGGTAGAAGTACAACATGACAAAGAGTGGATCTCGTTGGAAGGCTTTATTCTCGATAACGGCTATTTAAACAGTGTTCAAAAGCGATTCCCAAAAGCTACGACGTTTTCAGGTTACGCCATCGCCACTAAAAACCTGCAATCACCTAACATTGCTTGGTGTGGAAAAAACACTTTCATTCAAAGTGAAGGGATTGTCGATGATTTTGGCATTTTTGATTCTCCCGATACGTTTTATCAAGCCCATGGTAATAATTTAAAGGGATTCAAATCCTTTTTATATGAAAATATTTTACGGCATAGTTTGAACCGGCGAATCGACTACATCCGTTCAAACAAGCTTTAGGAGAGCACAATGAATAACCAACAACGTAAGAGTAAAGTCTTTATTTCACATGCCATTTTTAACCGCATTTGGTTGCTGGTAATTGGCCTGATATTCATTATCAGCGCTATATCACATAGCTTTATTTGGGAACAATCGGTTGTACACAACTTGCTATTTCATCCTCTGATTATTCTCGTCGGATTAGGCCTTTTTGCGCTATATTGTCAGTCTCGAGAATGTTCTAAACTGTAATATAAACAGCGCAATTAATAAGAGGGCACTCGAACTCATATCGAATGCCCCAGCTCAGTACACAACAAGCTTTTTGTAAACCAATCGAAACAAAACAGGCAGCACTACCAGTGTTAGCAAGGTTGACGATATTATCCGCCGATGACCACTGTGGCCAAAGGCCGTTATACCTCTGCGCCAGTATCCACGTTGATCGGCATGGGCACGAACACAAGGCTTGCTGCCAATGCGGCCATCAATATCGGCCGTAACCGCGTTAGTGCGCTGTCAATAATTGAACGAACCAATTCCCCTGTTTCTTCCAGTATTTGTCTGATATGAACAATGAATAGGTGACATGACTCAATAGTTTAAGCACTCTAGCTTGGCTAGAGCGTAAATCTGAGAGACACATAAAATGATAATAAGCGATTTATCGATACAACGATAAGCCATAATAAAGCGATGCTGAACTTACTAAGAAAAGTCTCTTCGGTATTGGCGGCTGATCATGTTGCGTGTATTTGTTCCAGCTGCTAACCGTGTTTTAGTTTTACATACAAATTAACGGTTACCAAAGGTGCATAACACTAATCCCGCAACAATAATGCGGAATTAGTGCATTTCTGTCTAAAAGTATACACTAGAACCGATAATTTACGCCAATTTCAAACGAACGCTCAGGGCCAACATAAATACCTTGTCGCATGCCGGTGATGTAGCGTTTATCAGTTAGGTTTTTGATAGCGCCGAATACCTTCATATTTTTGTTAACGGTATAACTAGCGTTTACATCTAACAAGGTATAAGCAGGTAACAAGCCACCCCAAATGCCACCCGCGGCATCATCAGGTATGTCTACTGTGTTGCTTGCATCACCATATTGTTCGCCTCGATGATGCACGGTTAATGCCCCGCTTAACTTATCACTTTCATAACTCAAAGCAACATTGGCAATTACTTTTGGCGCATACGGAAGTCGGTTTCCACTATTTTCTCCTGTTTTAAATTCTGAAGTTGGGATAAACGTAGCGTTAGTATCAATATAAAAGCCACTACCAATATCATAGGCTAACAGCAATTCCATACCTAAATGTTCAGTTTCACCGCCGTTGGACTGAGACAAATTAGGGTCGCTATTACCCGTTACCACTTGATTGCTAAAGTCCATGATAAAAGCGGCTGCTTCATAAGTAATGTCGCCCTGCTTTCCTCTGAGGCCTAGCTCATAGTTAGTTGAACGCTCTCCATCTAAGTTTTGATCGCTCAGCCCGTCAAGTGCCACACCGTTTGAAGCGGGCGAGAAAGCGCGGTAAACACCACCATAAATTTGTGCCGAATCATTCAAGTCGTAAGTTGCGCCAACACCGGGTAGAATTTCGGTGTTGCTGGTTGTTGCTTCTGCATTATCGTTGGTTAGTATTATTCTTTTTTGCTCATAGGACTCTACTCTAAGGCCGGGTGTAAAAGCAAAAGCATTGCTTAATTGAATACGGCTTTGGGCATAGCCGGCATAGCTTTGCGCCGAATCAATACGGTGGCGATCGTTTGCTCCTGTGCGATCGGAGCTGCGCAGCGCTCGAATTCGGGTGTCGTTTGACTCCTCTTGCATGAAACGTAAGCCAAATTCACTGTTGGCTTCTACACCCATAAGGCTGTGTTCTAAAGTCAAGCGAGTTTCTATTCCAACGCGCTCAAACGAGCGATTATTTCCGGTTAAACTGTCGGTATATACCCAACTATTGGCCTCGTTTGAGGCCTCAGTATCAACACTATAACGCCAATAATCGCGGCTCACGTCACTCCAATAAACAAGGGTGTTTAGGGTTGCGTCGTTAGATAATGACCATTCGTGATTAATATCAAACGCTGTACGCTCGGTTAAGTAGTAATCGTCTGGTGCAGGGTTGTAGTCTTCACCCGCTTCATACTCAGCTAGTAATAATCCACGATAAGAGATATTTGCGTCATTTTCATAACGCGATAGTTTAATGCCTAACTTTTGACCATTGTCAAAAATAACACCAGCTTTTGCCATTACATCGGTCATATCATAGCCTTTATCCATAAAGCCATCGCTGCTAGCGCGGGTTGCTAAAACACCAGCAAATGCATCCTCGTCTTCGTTTTTGCCACCCGCTTCTACAGTAATTTCTTGCATATTAAAGGAACCAGCACGGCCAGTGAGGATGACACCATCATCGGGTGTTTTAGTTTTATAATTCACTACGCCGCCTATTGTGGATGGGCCATAGCGAAGTGAAGCTGAGCCTTTCAGTACTTCAATTTGACTTACACGCTGAATACGGGGATTAAAATAACGGGCGTTACCAATAAAAAGACCCGGTGCAACGGGCACGCCATCTTCTAAAAGTAGAGACTTAGATTCACTTGCTGAAAGGCCCCGAATACCAATGTTAGACACTATGGCAGTTTCTTCTTCACTTTTAATATTCACACCGGGAATACTTCGCAAAACATCTTGTGTCGACAAGGGTTGAATTTTATCAATTTGATCTTGATTGATAATAACAACGCTACCCGTTTGTTTTAAAAGAGCGGAGGTGCTGTCGCCTATTACGCGAATAACTTCTATAGCAGGCATTATTTTGTCACCCGCCTCGCCTACATCGGGTGTTTCTTGAGCTAGTGAACTGAAAGATAGTAGTGCGGTCGAAACTGACAAAGTTAAGCGCGTTAGCTTTGTTTGCATAAAAAGTATTCCTTGGTGGGTAGTGATAAGGTAAAAAAGAAGTTGCATTAATTAGCTAATGATAATACGAATACCTATCATTAGCAATATGGCGCACAACCAATGTCGCAATGACTGATAATTTATACTTTAGTAAATCACGTAATGAGTAATATTAGACACGTGAATTGTATGACGTTAAAACGGGAGTTCTAGATTGACGGTCGTATTCCGATTTACTTAAACATTGAATTCTCGAAATCAGGGAAAAAGTGTGCTAAGTCTCACCTGAACTGGTGTTCAAGTGATGCCAGAATAGTGTCCAATTCCCCTAGCCTGGAACAGATCTAATTGGCGTTTTCTGCAATGATTAATGCGGTAGACTGGTGCGAGCAAGAATAGACGCTGTCCGACTAAAAAACGAGATGAATAGAGGCGGATATTGGACATCGAAAACCCTTGAACCGCCAGAACCAAGGGGAAACGCATATTATTGTTTACTTGACAGGGCAGCTTAATGGGTGAACCCCTTATAAAGTGATAATCAGCCTGCCGATGCTCATCGCACACAGCAGGCCAGCTGAGCTTAGGAAGGCGCTCTTGCCATATCTTTTAACTTCCCTTTTGAAAACCAGGCAAAAAGCACAGGCAGTACAAAGAGCGTCAAAAATGTCGCGGTTACTAAGCCGCCTACAATAACACTTGCTAACGGTTTTTGGATTTCAGCACCCACGCCGTTAGACATTAACATTGGAATTAGCCCTAGCGCAGATGTAATCGCCGTCATCAACACTGGCCGAAGTCTTGATGTAGCACCATCGAATACAGCGTCAGATACTGATAATCCGTCTGCAATGCGCTGATTGATGCTTTCTACCATCACCACCCCATTTAGGACCGCCACTCCAAATAAGGTAATAAAACCTACGGAGCTCGGTACAGAAAGATATTGCCCTGATAACCAAAGTGAAAATACTCCGCCTATCACAGCTAGAGGCACATTCACGAGGATCAGCATTGCCTGACCAAACGAAGCAAAAGCAAAGTACAGTAGTAATGCAATTAAGCCCAACGAAAGCGGCACAACTAGTGATAATCGTTTCTGCGCCCGTTGTTGATTCTCAAATTGCCCGCCAATATCCACTGAATAGCCAGTAGGCAGTGCTAGCTGCTCATCAATAGATTGACGAATATCTGCCACCACGCTACCCATGTCTCGACCTTGAACATTTGCCTGGATAACAACTCGCCTCTGTACGTCATCACGTCTGACTTGCGGTGGACCAGAAGCAATCGTCACTTCTGCAACATCTCCTAAACGAACCCATGCACCTGACGGAGTTTGTAAGCGCAAGTCGGCTATCGTTTGACTGTTATTTCGAAATTGTTCAGCAAGCCTGACATAAATATCATAGCGCTCATTACCATTGATGATTTGGCCAGCGCTGGCTCCACCTAAACCTTCGCTTACGAGCTCCATTACAT
Organism: uncultured Alteromonas sp.; assembly: GCF_963976965.1. Classification (NCBI taxonomy): domain Bacteria; kingdom Pseudomonadati; phylum Pseudomonadota; class Gammaproteobacteria; order Alteromonadales; family Alteromonadaceae; genus Alteromonas; species uncultured Alteromonas sp. The sequence continues at coordinate 77,580 of NZ_CAXBMP010000012.1, read as the reverse complement.
CACCCACGGCCAACCCATAGCGCGACAGAGCGCGGCGATTCGGTGTCACAATCAGTTGAGATTCACCGGCAATTTGCTCCATAGCAACATCTCTTGCACCTTCAACTTCTTTTACTAAAGCTTCAATGGCTTGGCCTTTTTCAGCCAAGATGTCAAGATCAGGTCCAAATAATTTAATGGCAAGTTGAGCTCTTACACCCGATAACAACTCGTCCACTCTTGTCGCGATAGGTTGAGAAAAATTGAAGAGCAAACCCGGATGTTGCTCCATTTTTTCTTCCATTAACGCTTGCAGTTCATAGCGGTTACTTGCACTTGTCCATTCAGGCACTGGCTTTAACCCGATATAAATTTCGATATTGTTTACAGGCTCAGGATCGCCTCCTATTTCGGCGCGACCGATACGCGACAATGTATAGGTGACTTCTGGAAACCCCATTAATATATTCTCAAGCTTAGGGGAGACCTCTAGGGCAGTATCTAAACTAGATGAAGGCGCTAAAGTAACACGCAAGTTAATGGTGCCCTCTTCCAGTTCTGGTACAAACTCTGTGCCAAGCCGAGGAAGCACTACACCAGCAGCGACTACCATAATTGCAGCAATTCCAATCACTACTTTTTTATGCAAAATTGCCCACGATAGCCCTTTGCGATACCCCGCGTCTAAAGGTTTCAACACAACGCTTTCTCGTGGTTTCACGCCTTTTTTAAATAGATACGTCGCCAATGCCGGTACAATAATCAGTGCAACTAATACCGCCGAAAGCATGGCCAACATAATACTAATAGCCATTGGTTGAAATAATTTTGCTTCAACGCCTTCAAAGCTAAACAAAGGCATGAATACCACAAGGATTATGGCTGTTGCGAAGAAGATAGGCCGGGCTACCTCCTTGCCCGCTTCTTGTAATCGCAAAGCGATACCGTGCGTATCATGGGACGAGTCTAATGGATCATCATCTTCAACATGTTCACCCAATTGTCTCTTGTGATCATGCTCAGCATCAGTGTGAGTCAAGTGTTTAAACATGTTTTCAACCATTACCACTGAGCCATCTACTAGCATGCCGATTGCCACTGCAATGCCCCCAAGCGACATAAGGTTGGCAGAAAGTCCAAACCACGACATGACCATTAAGGCAATACCAATAGAAATAGGGATCGAAATCAGGACTAAAAACGTGGCTCGTAGATTCATCAAAAATAAAGCTAGAATAACAATAATAAATACGAACGCTAACATTAGCGCATTTACAACCGTATCCACGGCTTGAGTAATTAAGTCAGCTTGATCGTAGAATACTTCAAAACTCACGCCATCAGGCAATGCTTGGTTAATTCGCTGAATACGAGCATTGACGCCATCAATTGTGGCTTTCGTGTTAGCTCCCATGCGCTTAAGTACAATGCCTGAGACGACTTCACCTAAGTTTTGAATGTTACCGTCGGCGTCTTTTCTGGTCATGGTGGCAGCACCCTGACGAATTTCGCTACCTAACTCAACGTTCGCCACATCGGATACAGTAATCGTTGTTCCGTCTACGGTTTTTAAAGGTACCTGACGTAATTGCTCTAACCCTTCCTCGCCATGATCTAACCAGCCAGTGCCTCTTATCACAAGTTGCTCCTGCCCTCGGTTCATATACCACCCCCCCACATTGGTATTATTCCGCTCAAGTGCTTCCATCACTATATCTTGAGTCAAGCCATATCCAAGTAATTGAGATGGATTGAGGTTAACTTGGTATTGGCGTACTTCCCCACCAAAAGAGAGCACATCCGTTACGCCATCGGCAGGAAGCAGCAGCAATTTCACCACCCAATCATTTAAACTACGCAACGCCATAGCGTCTAGGCCTGAATCGGGCTCAGCCAACAATAGATACTGATACACTTGCCCCAATCCTGATGTGTTGGGTCCCATTTCTGGCGTACCGACGCCCTCGGGAATTAACTCTTTAGCCGCTTGCAGACGCTCGAATACCAATTGACGTGCAAAATAGATATCTGTGTCCTCGCTAAACACAACGGTCACACCTGAAAGACCTGTTTTGGAAATAGAGCGCACTTCCATCACATCCGGTAAGGCATACATCACCGCTTCTATTGGATAAGTAATTAACTGCTCTACTTCTTCGGCAGCTAACCCCGGTGCTTCTGTATTGACAGATACTTGCACGTTGGTGACATCTGGAAATGCATCCAAATTCAGTTTTGGAATAACAAAAACCGCGCTGACTATTAACGTTGTCAGAGCAATCACCACTAACAAACGATTAGTAACAGCCCAATCAATTAATTTATTAAACATAAAGACTCCTCCTAATTAGTGGTTGTGTGGGTCAAAACCGCCTTTAGCGATTTGTGAAGCGACAAAAAAAGCACCTTCGCTTACTACGCGAGAACCCGGCTCTACACCGGTTATTTCCCGCAAGCCACCAAGCGCTCTTCCAAGTTCAACTTCGACGGGTAAAAACTCGCCGGGATGATCTTCTACAAATACCATCCAGTCTCCATCGGGCCCTCGCATTAGCGCACTTTCTGAAACAGCCATTACCGGCATTTTTGTCAGAAAACGGAAATACACCTCGGCAAATTGACCAGGATGCAAACGATGTTCAGGGTTGCTCACTAATAGCCGAACCGTTCTCGTTCGAGTAATTGGGTCAATGGTATGTGCCTCTTGTGTAACCGTTGCATCAACTGTGAAGTCTCCCACTTTGATTTGTGCCGGAGAACCTGCACCTAACCGCAGGTTAATATTCGATGGTAGATGCGCTTCTACCCAAAGTTCACTTTCATCTGCCAACGAGATCAACGGCTCTCCCGCATCAATACGCTGACCTTGTTCAAACGAGTCACTGAGTACCGCGCCATCAATTTCAGCACGTAAGCTATATTCTCCTAATGCTATTGATTGCTGTGAGGTGAGCGTTTTCAAATCTGCATCGGATAAACCATATGAGATTAATACTGCACTAGCCGCTTCAAAATTAGCTTTTGCATCAATGTAGCGCTGCTCTCCAACAGTTTTTCGACCAAGTCCTTTTACTCTTTCCCATTCTGGATATGTTGTTCGGTAATTGGCTTGTGCTTGCGCAACGGTTTCGCTAAAAAGCGTGACAAGCACTTGGCCTTTATTTACCCTGTCTCCCAATGCCACATGACGACGCGTGACAACGGATGCCACTCTGGGTGATACTCTATAGCTGCTATAGCCGTTTGAAAATATTTCACCCGGTGCATACAAAGTATAATTGACAATTTTGGGGCTTAGTGTGCTTACTTTAATGTTGGCTAATGCCATTTGATTGGAGTCTAACGATGCAGAAGCAGTTTCATCATGCTCTTCATCATCTTTATCCTCGTTTTCACCTTTATCATGAGCATGTTCGCTTTCGTGATCATCATGTTCATCGGCACCCTCGCCTCCATGCTCATCAAGCTTTTGACCATCTTGTAGTTCATGTTCTTCATGACCATCATCAGTATGTTCGTCATGTTTATCTTTTATGCTTTTATCGATGCTTGTTACCGTTTCATTGTGAGCATGCTGTTGATCAGACTTTTGTGCGAAACTTGGTGCAGCGCCGACAAATGTGGCGATGAAAACTGCTAATACTGTTTTATTCATTTTGTTAATCCTGTTACTCAATTGAGAAATCGTGTTGAACTGGGGGCAAGTCGATAAGACGACCTGATTGCAGCATGAGATTTTTTAATGCTATGCGCGTTTGCTTTTCGAGCTCTATGCCAGACAGTAAACTTTCTGCGCGTTGATTCAGTGCAATAAGGTAGTTAGTCGTTGATAAATCGCCACTGCGCCACTGCTTCTCTAACAAATCACCACTACTCTCGATGCGACCCTTTACCAATGATTGCCATTGCGTAAACTGTAGGTTGTAGCTTTGCCACGCGCCAAACGCTCCTTTTAAATCGAAACGAAGTTTCCGATACTGCGCTCTAAAACGTGCTTCAGTTTCTAACGCCATGCGTTCTGCGGCGCGAGTTTCTGCACTGTAATCGTTGCGAATGTTTAACGGTATGGAAAAGGTCAGCCCAACGGTGTTTTCTCGCGCTTCCTGCCCTGCATTAATACCAAAAGTAGGATTTGCTTTTGCACTACGTCTAGTGACTTCTGCTTCTTCTTTTTGCGTGAGCCATTGCGCATAAGCGCTTGCTACTTTTGGGTGTTTTAGTAATTCTTCATCAGACGGATATGTAGCATTAGAAGGCCAAAAGTCGTCGGGTATAATCCCTCGCTCTGGCTCCCAATCAGGAAGTAACTCCCGCACCATTGCTTCGGCCATTTGAAGTTGAGCCTCTGCTCCCGCCACTTGAGCAAATTGTTTCGATAACGACAAAAAGGTAAGCTCTGCATCGATACTCCCTAGATCACCAGCCGCTTGACGTATTTCGACCAATTCAAGTAACGAATTAAGTTGCTGTTGTTGTGATTTTGCAATTACAGCGGCACTTCTTGCTGCACGCCAATTGATTAATGCATCAATAGCATCAGCTGATTTGTTTAAAACGACTTCTTGGTATTGAGCTTGTGCAGCAGTGCGCATAAAACCCGCTTTTTGTCGCCTTGCGCCTTGCCTGTCCCAAAGGTCGATTGTCTGTTCAACACCCACGCTGTAGTCATTGTTATCGCCATTACGCGTATAGTCAGTTGACAATTCAGGGTTATAAAGGGCTCGTTCAGAAGCATCAGCGAGCGCACCTGTGCTTAACAATTGTTCTTTGGCCGCGACAATATCGGGATGTTTGTTTATCTGTGAAGAGAACCAACTTTCCCAGTTCTGATTTTGCGCATGAGCAAAAATCGGTACAAACAATAAGCAAGTGCACAGCAGTTTGGTGCCATTAAATGTAAGTAAGCTAAGCCGTCTCAATGATGTGGCTTTTGTTGTTTGAATACGCTTAAAAGGCGCAGATAGCAGTGGCGACCTGACATGCAGGTCACGCCCAATAAAATGAGTAAGATTCATAATAATCCTAAAATTAAATAATAACGGACGTCGCGTTTAAGGTTATCGCGACTAGCTTTAAACAGAATTTAGGATTTTTGCTTAGGTGGGCGCAGTAAGCGGTTGATAGGTGCGTCTATAAGAGCATCTAGATAGTTAAAGTTGTGGTTTGACACCACGTGATGGTGTTTATTGATACTGTCATGACCGACCCACTGAACATGTGTACCATGGCAATGACCACAGTGATGACAGTCGGCTGGATTATGCTGCCCCTGTACTTGGTCGGTACTTGCATCTTGCGTACTTGTTGATGACAAACTCTTATCATGCTCAGCATGATTGTGTTCATGTTGCAAATGTTGAGTGTCTATTGCATCAAAATCTAACGAATTGGCCACAGCAGAAAACGACTGAAAGAGTATCAGCGAGATCATGATGTAACATATACGTTTTAAATTTTTCATAACAAGTAGCATACCAAACCTATTTCATTTCGTCACGACATTGTTCATCGGCAAATTCTAGCTCAACTGTAGTATGTTCAAAATGATACTTGGCTAATGAGCTTTGTATGCTCTCTTTTAATGACTGAATGTGTTCAACACTAACTTCTCCTTTTAAGACAAGGTGGACAGTCATAACATTGCGCTCTCCGTCTAACGACCAAATATGAAAATGATGGAGGTCGCTTACCTTATCGTTTGCAAGCAAGTCGTTTCGGATTGTTGACATTTGCTCTTCATCTGGCGTTGCCTGTAAAAATAGCATCAGGGTTTCTTTTAGGTTACGAAACACATTGAAGAGGATGAACAAAGTGAAGCCAATGGATAAGATGGGATCTAAAATCGCCCAAGGCTTGAACATTAAGACGATGGATACGATAAATACTGCCACCCAACCGAGAACATCTTCTAACAAGTGCCAATTAAGCACTCGTTCGTTTAATGACGTTCCTTCGCTTAGTTTATAAGCGGCAAAACCGTTTACTGCCATACCAAAAATAGATAAGGCTAACATTCCCTCTACTTGGGGCATTTCAGGCTCTGCTAAACGAGGGATTGCTTCAAACAAGATCCAAATAGAGCCTATGGTCAATACAACTCCGTTGATTAACGCCCCCAATAGTGAAAACCGCTTATAGCCATAGGAAAAAGTGCGATTGGCATCTTTATCGCTAAGTTTATTTAAGCCCCAAGAAGTACCAATCGACAAACTGTCGCCCAAATCATGCACCGCGTCAGCCATGATAGCGGTGCTGTTGGTTAGCCAACCACCAATAAATTCGATGATGGTGAACACCACATTTAGAAGGAACGCCCAGCCAATGCGCTTTGATGCATCGTCTGAATTGCCATCTGAGTGCGTATGGCTATGTGAATGATTATGACTGTGCATGTTTAATTTCCAATAATGCATTTACCTTATTATGTTTGTATGGATTCACTTAGCATATAAAACCCCGTTCTTTATCTTGTCTTATATCTATTGAATAGTGACTTTTTTGCATTACTCTCGATGTGTAGATACAGCTTCAAGCGCAATCTCCCTCTCACTTTTAAGACCGAATAATTTTTTGAGTATAATGGTTGCTGGACAAAAGCCCGTAAAGCTTTGTTGGAACAAATTTACGCCGACAAAAACAGTGAACCATACGAAATATGGGTGTAGCCAAATAGTTAGAATAACAGACAACAAAACCATAAAACCTGCAAATGCAGTGAGTGCTCTCTCTGAAGACATGACAACTCCTTAATAAAAATACCGAAAACGAACAAAAAAATTTGAGGCATCCTCGAACTGTCCCCAAAAAGTAAAAGGTTGTTTACCATAAAAAATGTTTAAACCACCTGATAATCGCCATAAATCAACAGGGCTATATTCTGCACTAACTTTTAAATAACCATCCTTATCTGTGGTTGAATAAAAGTTAAAGGCATTTAATACCAATGCTTGCTGCATACCTTTATAACGCAATCTTTGCGTAAACCATACTCGATGTTGTTTAGGCTCAAATTTAGGCGTCAGTGAATTTTGAATCAACGCTTGATGATCGAGGATGCTTTCGGTGTATAGTTGGAGGCTTCCTTCGAGGTTTCCAACAATTTCCTGTTCATATCCGAGTAACCATCGAGCTTGCCCATTAGGTACTAACGGGTTATCGCCATTTTTATCATCAACCGAATCGTAATAAGCAAATTCGGCATTAAATATACCATTTCCCAACGTAGTGCGAAAGCTTGCTCCGTAGACGTTCAATGATGAAAATGTAGGTCTATAGTCTTGTGTAAGACTATTAGGGCTTTTATGAAATCCACTGTAAAAATACCCCGCGTACTCTGATGTGCCTACCGATTTATATAGCCTCAACGCATACTCAGGCGATTGGGGTCTCAGGGGAGGAGTGACATCAAAACCTAATGCTACCTGAGTGGCTGCAGTGGGGAGAAAAAATGAAAAATAGTCGCCATTGATGTATACGTCAGGTTCAAATTCAGGTGTCAAAACTACATCTAGATTAAACACATCAAAATACGCCGATACCTTTGCAGACAATGATGGAGACTTTAAATATTCAACCTCTCGTCCCGCAAAAAATGATTGAAAGTCTTTCGGAAAAAGATCGTTTAAAAAAACATTATCTCCAGTTCCCCACGTCAAAACTTGTTGACCAACCTTCGCATCAAATCTGTTTCCCCATGCACCCAAAAAACCAAGGCGAGCCTCCCATGTAGCTTCTCTGATGTTTATTCTTGTCTGTTCCAAGACACCATCAAAATATGCGTCTGATACAAAAGAAAACTGGGAGGCCTGAAGGTCATAATCAAACTGCACTTGTAGACGTAGATCACTGAGGGTTTTGTCTGTTCCAATAATAGGATCATTCGACAAGCGGACGCCTGAAGCCATTTCTAGAAATCCGCTCAGCTGATAAATGTCTTCACTTTCCTCTTCCCAATCAATCATTCCCCAATCATCTTCATATGGTTCAGGAAAAGGTTTGGAATATACCTCGCCATGAACACAAACAATGAATATGATTATACTCAGAACTCGCTGAAGCAAGCGCCTTTGCATGTCCTCTTTGTTAAACCGGCTCATTATCATAGCGTTAGTCTAGCCAACGTCTAGGGGGATTGCGTAAACTGCGCTCGCTGAATACGTCGTCATCAAGGCCAACGTTGTATTTTATGTTCCTAAACTCCATCAACGTATACCCACCGGTCTTGAGGTCTGAAACTTTGGAACGCACTACGGTAGGAAATCCTTGTACATCCTGAATTTCAACAGCCTCTACTCGTCGATAGTTGTCATCACTTTCCTTATAAAAGTTAATGAGAATGGGTAAAAAGCTTTTCTTATCAATCGTAACAGAATAGTAATCAAACTCTACAGTTGATTTGTCAAGAGGCACTCCTTTTAATACATAGTACTTTTTGTTTTCTTCGATTAATTCAAAGTTATCCTCAGAGACTGTGCGGCCAGATACATCTTCATAGAAAAAATGAGAGCCCACAAATGAAGTTCGTTTGTCCCCAGCCGATATACGCTTAACCAGATCCAACGCTGGCATATATAACCAACGATCATCATCCTTTTTTAAATCTGCATGCTTTTCAACACGAAATACCGTGTCCCTAACATCAGATGGCCTAGAGAAAAACACCATCATTTGCTGATCACCGTTATCAGTGATGTCACGACGTAAAATAGTAAATTGCCTCATTTGCTTACGACCTTGTGCGTCTATTATCAGCATCCGCGCATCGGCAATGCCGTCTTCTCCGGAATAGTAGGCAGCCTTCTCTGCTTCTCGCACTATTTCATCTACATTAACGGACTGCGTGATAGCCGCATCAGCATTATAAACAACGCTATTCAATACTAAAGCTAACAACGTTGTTGCTATTGCTATTTTGTATACCTTCATTCTTCTATTCTCCTCTAAATGACTGACCAAAAACCCAACGAGCACCTAAAATCATGACCGATGGCAATATAAGCAACGTCACCAATGCCGAAATTGCCATGATGCTTGCAAGAAAAACACCAACAGTGATATACGGTACGAGTGGCGCAAATAACAAAGGTGTAAATCCAAGGGCGATTACAATTGCGTTGCGAGATATCGCGATTGCGGGCTCCTCGAACATTAAATCAAAAGTTTTTTTAACGCTTTGCGTAGATTTAAACGTTTCTCTTGCACGCTCTAGAAAATGAATCGCAAAATCTACCGATAGTCCTAGTGTCAATGCTGATAAAACGGCAATTGGCATATCGTAATCCTTGCCGATAATTCCAATAAGTCCATAAATAAAAGTGATGGTAATGGTGAGTGGAAGCATTGCCAACAAGCCAAATATCAGGGAACGAAATAAAGCCACCATAATAATAAACACAATTACGAAAGCACTAATAAGGCTGTCAAGCATTCCAGCAACCATATTTTCTTGCCATACAACATTAAGATAAGCTTTACCTGCCCAATCCAACTTTATAAATTTCGGAAGCGGATTTTTTTCTATATACTCATCTACAAGATTAACCACTCGACTCATATCTTGGTTATCTCCAGATCTCAATTGCAACCATACAAGTGTTTGTTGAAAATCAGGAGTCACAAAGTGCCACAGATCATCTGGTCTGTGTGAGGATTGATATTGTAAAAATGTTTGGGCAACTGCTTGAGGAGAATTCGGAATTTGATAATCTTTACTCTCACCTGACCGAAGCTCACGCGCAACCAGTTTGGTGACATCTGCCAGTGAATTAGATTTACCAACTAAACCAGATCCATTTAGATGGATTTGCAAGTCAGCAATATAACGAAGCAGTTCTGGTGACTGAAATGCTTTAGATCTACTTAACGTCGTTTCCAGTTGCTGCAACGTATTCTCTAAATAATTGACTTCTTCACCTGATAGATCAGTGAAAAGTTTATCCTCAATAATGATGATCATGTTTTGATATTGAGTATGAAGACTCGCTTCTATGATCGCATCGGACTGCTCTTTCACCCACTCAAATAAAGTGTGTGGAAGTTCTTTATTTAATATTTCCACAACAGATAATAGTGGTTGAGTAGACGTCAAAACCATATAGGCATCATATGTGCCTGCAAAATTCTCATTCAGTACTTTGTCCGCTACTCTAATTTCGTGATCAGTTTTAAACCAACGAACAGGGTTGTCATTTATTTGAATTTTACTTACCCCCCAAACAGAAACGACAAAAACTGCGACAAAAACAAAGAGAAGCGACACTCGGTTCTTTATCGCGAATCTTCCAGTAGATTTCACAAAGCGGAGCAGTTTATTGCTGCTTTCCTTCGAGTGCATGGTGGTTTGCAACGATCTCAAAGATTTATCTGACAATCTTGTTAGAAATGCCGGAATGAACGTGATGGTGATTAAAAATGCGAGTAAGATCCCCGTCCCTACAAAAGCACCAAATATTTGAACCGGTGGAATTGGGGTTAACATCAAGGAATAAAAACCTATGGACGAAGTGATTGAGGTGTATAACATTGGTGTAAATAAATGCCCGACAACCCCCTCAACGGTTTCTTTCAAATCATTGCCGGGTTTGTAACGACCGCTAAACTCGGATAATATGTGCACAGAGTCTACGACTGCAATTGGCATTAAAAAAATTGCAATCATTGAAGACATGATATGCACAGTAAATCCGGCTCCAATCAAAGCCCCCATAGTTATCAAGACTGTCGCCATTGCAACTATCATCGGTGCAATGATCAGAGGAAGATTACGAAAAAACACTAACAACAATATAAATATTGTGAGACCCGCTAAAGGTGCAGCAACTATCATTTGATTAAACATTTCCACACCAAACTGATCTTCAGCTACTGGTAATCCTGTCACGTACCATTTAGCATTGCCACTCAGAGAACTAGTCGCTAAGCGGATTTTCTCAGCAATTCTAAAACTTTCATTTTTATTTTTAATAGGGATATAAATCGCGGCAGCTTTGCCATTTTTGGACACAAGCGTCTCTTGTAACAGTGGTAACCGAGAAAGACTTTGCTTAATCTTCATAACCTCAAATTCACTGATTGGCGGCTTAGACATAAGCCATTCGAATCGTATCGTTCCGGAGTCATTTTGAGTTATGTTGTCAACCGTTGATATCGACATCACATCCGCTGAAATCACACCATCAAAAGCCATGATTTGTTTTGTAATTTCAAAAATGTCTTTCAATGTTCGAGAGGTGAATATACCGCTGTCACTCTGAGTATCTACAACACCCACCACAATGGAATCGTGCATTGCAAATTTAGTCTTCACTTCGTTATGAAATAGGCGAGCAGGATGGGTTTCATCAAGCATATTTTCCGGGTCAGTATCGATTATGATACTCGGGATTTGTGCGATGAATACAGTGGTTATAAGTAGCAATAAAACATAGACCAATCTTGGTGAGGACGTACAGTGATGTATTATCTTTTTTGCAATCAAGTTCACCCGAATTCAGATAATAAGTGCACCACTCTTGGTTAAATGGTGAGAAGAGATCAACTGCCTGTTGGTGGTACTCTGTAATCGCCAAAAAACAAGAGTAGTTACCATGAGTTACAAGCAGTTGATCGAGGGACAACGATACCAGATAGAAGCCTACTTACGCGAGGGTTTCAGTTATCGAGAAATCGGAAATCGTTTGAAAGTTAGCCACAGTACGATAAGTCGAGAGGTTCGGCGTAATAGAATTCGCGGTACACATTATCTTCCTGAGGTTGCGCAATCAAAAACGGTTAAGCGACGGCGAAGTGCAGCAAAATATCGTGTATCAGCACTTACTATTGTCTTTGTCGAGTTTGGCCTGACTGAAAAGTGGAGTCCTGAGCAAATAGCCGGTGTGGGTAAACTTATCGGCCATCCAGTTAGTCATGAGTGGATTTATGGGTATGTTCAACGCGATAAATTATCGGGAGGCAAGTTACACACACAGCTGCGCCATGGCCGACGTAAGTATCGAAAAGGCAGTCGCGCGAAGCGAGTGATTATCCCTAACCGCGTTGGTATTGAGCATAGGCCTGCTATCGTTGATAGAAAGAAACGCTTTGGCGATTGGGAAGCAGACACCGTATTAGGCAAAAACGGTACAGGTGCGATTGTGAGTCTGGTCGAGCGGAAAAGTAAGTTCTACCTAATTCGTAAGGTGCCTGCGAAGAGCGCAGCGGAAGTCAGTCGTGCAATGGTTGGTATGTTATGGCGCTATCGCAGGCATGTGCACACGATTACCGCAGACAACGGCACGGAATTTTGTGCTCATGAGTTGGTTGCTGAAAAGCTGAAAACAGACGTCTACTTCGCCAATCCCTATTCGTCTTGGGAACGAGGTTTAAATGAGAACTTTAACGGGTTACTGCGGCAGTTCATTAGCAAAGGCACAGACCTAAGCACGGTAACAGATGAGCAGATTGCGCAAGCACAACGTGCTCTGAATTTGAGACCAAGGAAGTGCCTTGGTTACAAACAACCTGAAGTTGTATTTAATCAATTACGCGGAGCGGCCTAATTTAGTGAGTGGTGCACTTCGAACTTGAATTCGCGCATTTTAACCATTCCCTTTTTCTGACATTAACTCGAAAATTAAACCAATAAGTAAGGCATGTTTTCGGTGTACACCATATATACGTTGCCTACCTTGTTGATGACAACGGACTAATTCGCTACGAGCTAAAATTTTTAGATGCTGTGAAACAACAGCTTGCGGTAATGCCAATTGAAACGAAATTGAATCTACACTTCGCTCGGTTGTCAGTAATAAATCAATAATTAACAGCCGAGTTTTATTTGCTAATGCTTTGATAACTGGTAAGGCTTTCTCAATAGGAGCAGGTGCCCGATCACAACTTAAATCCAATAGATCTCTCTTGATATCTTTCAACTTTAACACCCTGACATCACCTGTTTTTCTTACAAAAATGAATAAACTGCTCTTTGATTGCAATAAGCTCGTATCCTTTAGGAGTGGTTAAAGAATTTAACGCTTCAAAAGTCTTCGAGGCACGATTCATCAATGCCCATAAATGCACGGCCCGAGTGCCCGTGCGGCAGACACAATGTACTTTCGCTTGCTCAAGATCACCGTGTATCGCTAGTTTAAACTCTGCAATTATATGATCACTGTATTCACCGCTCGTCACTGGGATATGAATGTAGGTCAGTCCGAAATCTTGACATATAGCGGCGTACTCTCGACTTGACATTTGGCCTTGCTCTTCACCATCAGGGCGCACATTTATTAAGCTACCAACGCCTAAATTCGCCAATTTTTCGATAGTATTTCTATTCAATTCACCCGATACGGAATAGTTATCAGTAATCGAAATAATCTCCATAACAATTCCTTAAATATTGTTGAACAGCACAAAACCAGAGAGCGGAAGCAGCAATAAACCAAACAACCTTTTTAAGTGATATTGTGACATCCGCTTACTTACTTTAAAGCCAACTAAAGTGCCAAGAATCGAAAACACAGTGATTAACATGATAAGCATCCAATTTAATTGCTCTGCATTTTGCTTGAGTAAAAATGCGTGTTTAGCAAAGCCTGAAAAACCTTGCATGGCAATGATTAATAAACTTGTACCGATTGCTTGTTTCATTGCTAACTTTGAGAAGATCAATAAGGCTGGAATGATAAGAAATCCACCACCAATCCCCACAAAACCCGTTATCAATCCTATTAATAGACCAGCAATAGACAATTTAGCCTTAGAATAGGATGTCGTATATGACGAATCCCTGTTCAGATTAACTGGGAAAAGAATCACTAAGCTAGCTAAGAGCATTATTAGAGAAAGTGTGATCATCTGCACTTCCCCTTCTACGAACTGAGAGAGATAGGCCCCACCGGATGCAGATATCATACTTGGAATACCAACAAACAGCGCAGATTGTATGTGCAGATGGTTTTTACGACTGTGGGCTATGCATGCGACTAATGCAGTCATGCCGACGATGAATAATGACCCAGCGATTGCTAGCTTTTCGGGTTGATCAGCAAGATACACTAGTATTGGAACCGTGAGAATACTGCCCCCCGCTCCCAATAGTCCAAGCAACACACCCATGAGTAATGCCGCGAGCCAAACACTTAAATTAAGCATGATTAGCCTTTACTCATGCTTAACGGTACCTTCACATAAGCGATACCGTTATCTTCAGCGATGGGGAGTGTTCCAGCACGAATATTTAACTGAATGGATGGAAATAACAATTTAGGGACAGCTAACTCGGCATCTCTATCCGAGCGCATTTGAACGAACTCACGTTCAGACTTTCCGTCTCTAACATGAACGTTACCACGTTTTTGTTCTGCTACCGTGGATTCCCATGCATATTTTGCTCGATCTGGTGATTTATAGTCATGGCCGACGTAAATTTTAGTATCATCAGGTAACGATAGTATTCGCTGTATTGAGCGATACAGCGTTTTGGCGTCACCACCCGGGAAGTCTGCTCTTGCTGTCCCGAAGTCCGGCATAAATAGCGTATCTCCAACAAAAACATTATCTTCTATTTTGTAGCTAACGCAGGCAGGTGTATGGCCAGGCGTATGGATAACGGCTATATTGAATTGCCCCAGTTCAATAACATCGCCATCTTTGAATAGACAATCAAACAGCTCAATATTGCAGGTGAGCTGTTCTTTACAGTTGAACGTTTCTCCAAACGCATCGTGTACATCCTTGATATGTTCACCAATCCCTATTTTCCCACCGCACTTTTGTTGCAAATAGGTTGCCGATGTAATGTGGTCTGCATGCGCATGCGTCTCTAAAATCCAATTTAAATTAAGTGTACTTTCGTTAATAAACTGGATCAGAGTATCTGCACTGTCCGTGCTCAATTCACCTGATGCCATGTTAAAATCAAATACAGGATCGATAATGGCTGCATCCTTTGTTAATCGGTCGAAAACCACATAGGTCACAGTTTTGGTCTCATCATCAAAAAATGCTTTTATCTGTAACTTACTCATTTCAATTCACCGTTGTTGTCGTTGCACATGTGGTATAACAACCACTTACAGTATTTTAAAATTTATTGCTCCAACAATATCTTCGTTCGCTCAAACTCGTCTTTATCAATTTCACCCATTGCGAACCGTTTCTTCAGAATACTTATCGCATCGGTGTTTTCGTCGTATTGTGTAGACACGGATTGTTTTTTATGACCTCCAAGCGCTTTCACAACTAGCATCACCACAGCGGTACCCAACGCGATAAACAAAAGCATCATAAAGACGCCAAAAAGCCAACCATAAACGCTACCACCCCACATCATATTATGGTCATAATACCGACCTGTTTGCTGAGCCCAAGCTACACTACTGGTGCTTATAGACGTTATCAATAAGCCGCTCTTTACTATTAAATTTTTCATATAACCTCTCTACCTTTCTACTTAAAAACGTTCGTTATTGACGTACCTATCGGGATACATCGTTCTTATTTACGTATCTATGTTTGGCTATTCACAATAGAGCTCATAAAGCACTGTGATCACTTTTTGCGCCGCTTCACCTTTGAGTGAGTAATACACTGTCTGCGCATTTTTTCTATAACTGACAAGCCCTTGGTTTTTCATTCTAGATAACTGTTGTGATACGGTGGGTTGGTTTAAGTCCAATAATTCAACTAATTCACCCACGGATTTTTCACCATCGACTAATTGACACAGGATCATAAGTCGATTTTCGTTCGATAAAATTTTCATTAGTTCCGATGCTACTTCGGCAGACCGTCGCATTTCTTTTATATTCATATATTCCAATATACCTATACACACATATTAATGCAAGTTAGAATATACGTTTATAATGTTTTATCAAGCAAAAAGGTGAAGTAATCAATGACAAGTTCTGATTACTTCATCTACTCTAATTAAGAACACCTTCTCGTTTTGCATATACTATGCGATAAAGAACCGGAAGAATGACAAGCGTCAGTAGTGTCGATGATACAATGCCGCCTATCACAACAGTGGCCAACGGTCTTTGTACTTCTGCACCAATACCTGTATTCAGCGCCATGGGTACAAATCCGAGGCTTGCCACTAGTGCCGTCATCAATACTGGCCGCAAACGAATAAGTGCGCCTTCAACGATGCTGTTCATCAATTCGCCCGTTTCCAACAAACGTTGCTTGATAAACGACAACATCACCAAACCATTGAGCACTGCAATTCCTGACAAGGCAATAAATCCTACTGAAGCAGATATCGACAATGGCATACCCCGTAACCAAAGCGCCATAACACCACCCGTCAGTGCCAACGGGACGCCAGTGAAAATAATTAAAGCGTCACGTATTGAGCCAAACGCAATTACCAACATAGTCACAATCACAAATAAGGTGACAGGTACTACAATAGTCAAGCGTTGGCTTGCACTTTCAAGCTGCTCAAAGGTGCCACCATAATCAAGCCAGTATCCAGCTGGCAAATTGACTTCATTTTTTATCCTCGCTTTCGCTTCTTCGACAAAAGAACCAATATCTCTGTCACGCACATTTGCTGTGACAACAATACTACGTTTGCCATTTTCCCGGCTTATTTGGCTAGGTACTTCTTTAAATGCCAGTGTGGCTAATTCGCTTATCGGTACATGCTCACCAGAGGGCGTGACGATGGGAACGCTCTCAAGCTGAGTGAGTTCATTTCGAATGTCGTCGCCATATCGCACGACAATCTCAAAGCGTCTGTCGCCTTCAAAAATCATTCCAGCGGTTTCTCCACCTGTCGCAGCATTGAGCCATAACTGCAAGTCGGCTATATCCAAACCAAAGCGTGCCAATTGATCAGGCTTTGGTGTGACGGTGAAGATTGGAATGCCTTCTACCTGCTCAAGCCTCGCGTCATCAGCTCCTTCAATCGTTGAAATAACGGTCAAAATGTCAGAAGCAGATGCAAAGAGCGTATCTAAGTCATCCCCAAATAGCTTTATCCCCAAATCTGCCCTTACGCCACTAATCAATTCGTTAAAACGCATTTGTATAGGTTGCGTAAATTCATAATTATTGCCGGGCAAAGTAAACAAGTCCTCTTCAAACGTTTTCACTAACTCAGCTTTTGTCATTGATGGATCGGGCCATTGCTCCCTAGGCTTTAAAATAACAAACGTATCAGTAATGTTTGGTGGCATAGGGTCGGTGGCGACCTCACCCGTACCCGTGCGACCGAATACCGTCTGTACTTGCTCATACTGCATAAGTTTCGCTTCAAGAGTTTTTTGCATTTCAACTGCTTGTTCTACCCCTGTCCCAGGGATCCTAATGGCTTGTACTAAGATATCACCTTCATTGAGCTGGGGAATAAACTCGGAGCCTAATTTACTGCCCATCCATAAACTGCCGACAACCAAAGCACTCGCTGCTACTACCACTAGCCATCTAAAACGCAGCGCTCCGGTTAAAACAGGACGATAGACTGCCTTTGCACCTTTAATAATTGGGCTTTCTTTTTCGCTAATTTTACCTCTCATGAAAATTGCTATCGCCGCAGGCACTACGGTAAAACAAAATACCATTGCGGCAAGCAAAGCCATTATCACGGTCGCTGCCATGGGGTGGAACATTTTACCTTCGACGCCAGTGAGCGTGAACAAGGGGATATAAACAATGGTAATGATCAATACACCAAACAAACTGGGGCGTATGACTTCATTAGTGGCTTCATAAACAACATTCAGCCTTTCTTTGAGCGGTAGAGTAGCGCCGTTTTGTTTCTGGGATTCGGATAATCGTCTGATACAGTTTTCAACAATGATAACTGCGCCATCGACAATCAAGCCAAAATCCAGTGCGCCTAAACTCATTAAGTTAGCAGACACATCGGTTTTGACCATACCCGATATCGTGGCAAGCATTGCCATGGGTATTACAGCGGCTGTAATAAGTGCAGCTCGCACATTCCCAAGCAAAACGAATAGCACAACGATGACAAGTAAAGCGCCCTCGACGAGGTTTTTTTGTACTGTGTCGATGGTTTTGTCAACGAGGCTTGTTCTATCGTAAACCGCTTCAAGGATAACGCCCTCGGGTAAGCTTGTTTTAATGGTTTCGAGCTTACTGTCCACAGCTTTGGCGACCGTACGAGAGTTTTCTCCCACTAACATCATTGTCGTGCCAATCACTGTTTCTTGGCCATTTAACGTGCCGGCTCCAGAGCGCAGCTCTTTACCGAGGTTGATTTGGGCGATGTCTTGAATTTTTACCGGTACGCCATCAATGATCTTAACAACCACTTGGCCGATATCGTCGATGCCCTTCAGTTGGGCTTCCGATCTGATCAGTACTTGTTGCCCATTTTGTTCTACAAAACCAGCGCCTTGATTCGCATTGTTGCGTTCTAGCGCACTGAGAAGGTCACCTGTACTTATCCCAAAGTTTATCATTGCGACTGGATTAGGATTCACATGATATTGCTTTTCAAATCCGCCTACCGCATAAACCTCGGTCACCCCCTCAACAAGCGACAATTGGGGCTTAACTACCCAATCATGGATCTCCCTTAATGCCATAGCATCATAGGGTTGACCGTTGTCCTGTCGCGCCTGAGGCTCAGCACTTAACGAGTACATGTAAATTTCACCCAAGCCTGTGGCGATAGGGCCCATTTCAGGGGTTAACCCTGTTGGCAATTGCGCCGCGATGGCGGTGAGACGCTCGTTGACGAGATTTCGTGCGAAATATAAATCGGTGCCCTCTTTAAACACGACTGTGACTTGCGACAAGCCATAGCGTGATATCGAGCGGGTATACGATAAATTAGGCAAACCGGCCAGCGAGGTTTCAACTATAAACGTTATGCGTTGCTCAGTCTCCAAAGGCGAGTAACCTGGGGTTGCGGTATTTATCTGCACTTGCACGTTAGTGATATCAGGCACAGCATCAATCGGCAGTTGTTTGTAACTGTACATACCAAAAAAGGCGACAAACAAGGCGAACAACATCATGACACCACGGCGCTCAATGGATAGACGGAGTATTCGTGCAATCATGCTCTCACCTCACCGTTTTTATGGACTTGGCTTTGCTTTTGACAATAAATGCGCAAGTAATTAGTCATCATCGCCCGCCTCCATTTTTAATAAATCAGCTTTTAGTAGATAGCTATTTTCTACAACGACTTGCTGGCCTATTTGCACGCCCTTCACAATCTCTACTAAACGGTTGTCCGTGTTCCCAAGTTTTACTTGGCGGGGGTAAAATCGTTCCCCTTCTTTGACAAAAACAATGGTTTGCCCATCTAACTCTTGTATTGAACTTTTGGGGAGTGCCAGATTGACTTCTTGGAAACCAATCTGAATATTACCCTCTACCATAGCGCCTAAAGGCCAATAACCACTGCCATTATTAACGTTCACAAACGCGATAGAATAGGGTTTGTCATCTGGTGAGGACGTAATGTGGCTTATACTTGATTGTTGCTGCAATTCCTCAAGCCTTAAAGTGACTTCCATATCAGCGGCAATATGAGTACGTTGTTTGGGGAAAATAGCCAATTGAGCAATTGCGCGAGAGTAATTAGCAACAGAAAGCAGCACTTGACCGTTGGTGAGCTCACCATCATTGGCGTGTCTAGCTATGATTTTTCCAGACATCGGTGAGGTGATTGAGTATTGATTTAAACTCTCGTTTGACTCAATGATTGCCAGCGTGTCACCTTTTTCTACTTTATCTCCAATATTCACCATGATACGTTTTACAACACCGTCGAAGCGGGCACGAATATGACTCAGTGACGCAGGATCATGAACTATCCGCCCAAAGGTTCTGGTTGTGAGCGATAATGTTCCTGATGCGGCCGATGCAGTCACGATATCGTGTTCAAGCATCCGTTCTTGAGATAACACTACGTACTCGGGTCTTTCTTCGGCTTCCTCATCGTCATCATCAGCCAGGGCGACAGAAGCAAACAGTAAAGTAACTAGCATGACTAACATGCCAAGCAAGTCACGTGCGCTAGTAACTAATGTAAATTGTGATTTATTCATTATTTTTTCTCTATTCATTGTGATGATTGAGCAGAAGTCGAAGGGGACGTCGTAAAAATTGGAAGACCTGTAAGTGCTTCCAGATCTGCGCTTCGAAGGTGAACTAAGCCTGCGGCTTTTATCATAGTTCGTTGCATATCTATGAGTTGCTGTTGCGTTGTCACCCACTCTATATAGTTGTAGCGACCACTTTCATAGCCATCCCGCGCCAATTTCAATGCAGATTCTAATGTTGGGACGACATTGTCTTGAAGGGTCGTAACAGTGAGCAAGGCTTGGTCTTTTGCGCTAATGACTTGATTTAATTGGCGAGTGAGTTCACGAATTTTCGCTTGTTTTTGATAGTCTATACTGTCAAGCAATGCGCGCTGTTGTTCGTATTCACCTAGATTCCGCTGCTTGGTATTTAACGGCACCGAAATACTGGCGACTAACGCTGTGTCATCAATTCCCTGCATTCTTCGGATACCGGCTTCCCACGCAATGTCGAACTGCTGACTAGTCTGAACCACTCTTAGTCGGGCCTCTTGAACCCGATAATTATCAGCATAAAGCAAAACGTGTGGATTGCTTTGAAGCTGTGAAAGCATATGTTCAAGTGATAGTGAATTTGGAAACGATAACAGTGTCCCTTCAACTTCCGCAAACGCAGCGTTAGTGTCACCCCACATGATGGCCAGGTCGCGTTTATACTCATTGAGTTTTTGTTCACTTATCAATAACGACAAACGCGCCTGCGACAACGCTGACTCTGCACGTTTTTTCTCAAGTGGTGAAGAAGCTCCCGCTTCAACCCGTGTAGAGACTGTCTGAAGCATTGTGCGAGCCAACATTTCAGCTCGTTGCTCAGTCTTGTGCAACGCTTGTTGGACAATGACATTGATATATCGTCGAGTTGTTTCACCCAAGATGTCCAGCGTACGAATGCGCCGTTGTGTAAGCAGTTGTGCTTTTTTTGAACTCACCACATTCATTCGGCCGCTGACTTTATCGCCAAGCTCGATGACCGACGATAAGGTCAGTGTCAATTCGGCATCTTTGATACCAGACACTTCGCCTGTTCCCAACACATTTTCAACTTCAACCCCAACTGACATTTCAGGTCGTAAGCTGGCCATTTTTGATTCACCATCCAAAGCCGAAGATTTAAATTCGAACACAACTAAATCTGGGTTGTTTGATAATGTGCGTTTGAGCGCATTTTCAAGCGTGATTGAAGACTTTTGTGCATTGGCAGATTGAACAGATATGCTCATGGTTACCAGTACAGCAGATATCAATTTCAGATACGCTGAGCTAGCTTTTTTTATGCCCAATGGGCGTGAAGAACGCATAAAAGAACCTTTTGTTCATAAGATAACGACATACATGGAAAGCGCCCATGCAAACATATAGGAGGGAATGGATTAATGTTGAGGTGGGCGCAAAAGGCCTTCGACTAGGCCGTCAGTGACGTTGCGGGAATAACTGTATTGATTGGTACATAACGGTTTAGCTACGTCATTTATTGGGTGTTGTGCCAGAAACTTAATCTGTCCACATTGACACAGCACACAATGGAAACACTGTGACTCTTCGCTCGACGTATTAACACCAGCATTTACATTTTTTTCGGGAACATCATAAGTGCCTATGGACTTTGATTGTTCAGGGACTGACGATACCTCCGCCGGGTAGTCATCGCATTGAGCGGCGAACGAAAAGCCCGATTGACACATGAGCAAAGTAATAAGTAGCCATGCCAACCTACGCAGTTTTGATGTGCAATTAAAAATTGGCATGTTCTTATCAACTTTGCGCATTAAGCGCTCGCTGTCTTTCATTTCCAGCATCTTCGAGGATCATTTTTGCCCCGCGCAACACAACGCACGAAACTATCACACCGATAACCAGATCAGGCCATCGAGAATCGAGCCAAAACACCAAAACGCCAGCAAAAATAACGCCTAAGTTGGCAATCACATCGTTGGCTGAAAATATCCAGCTTGCCCGCATATGCACTTCTTCATTTCTTTGTTTGCGTATGATCACAAGACAAATGACATTAGCAACCAGTGCAACTGCCCCCATAGCCATCATTAGTCCCGATACAGGTTCGCTACCGTAAATTGACCGTCTTACAATATCAATGATAATCAACAGACCCAGTGCCATCTGAAAAAAGCCGCTAATTCTAGCCGCATTCGCTTTGTGTAATAGCGATTTACCAATTGCATAAAGGGCAACACCATAGACAACTGCGTCGGCGAGCATATCAAGTGAATCGGCTATTAATGCGGTTGAATCAGCAAGCAACCCGATCCCCATTTCTATAACAAACATTGTCGCGTTTATTCCCAAAAGCCAATACAAAACCTGTCGTTGAGACTGGTCTTTTATTTCAACTTCGCACCCACATCCGCTCATTAGAAACACACTCTTTACTGATGAATGACATGAGTATAAAGTCTATACTTGGTATAGAGTCAACGGTTAGGAGAAAAAAATGAAAATTGGTGATGTCGCAAAGACGACAGGTTGTAGTATTCAGACCATTCGTTTTTATGAAAAGAAAGGTCTCTTACCTGAGCTCAAGCGCTCAAGTGGAAATTATCGTGTCTACGACAAGGGGACTATTGAACAACTCCTGTTTATTAAACAGTGTCGTTCATTAGATATGTCTATCACGGAAGTAAAAACGCTCATGGACAGTCGTTCGAGGCCAGATCAGAGCTGTTCAAATATCAATACGTTAATAGCTAAGCATTTATCAGACGTCATTATTCGCATTAAAGAGCTAAACGCATTAAAGTCATCACTCGAAAATATGGCGTCAAAGTGTGATCAAAACAAAACCATTAGGGACTGTGGCATTTTAAATTATTTACACACTTAAAAGTGTAAGAAGCATACAATTTCATAGCGGGCGCTCACCTTAACTTGTATCTATCGGCTAACATTCGTCATGTGTATAGATTTGTGAAGCAAAAAATACTAGCCTGAACTTTTGATAATGAGTCAGCCATGCATATTCATTTGTGGCCCTACAAAGCGATTTACATCGGAGTCAGTCCTGATAATGATGTTCATGCACATCATGCAGTCCAAATTTGCATTGGTTTAGACAGAGACATCTCGGTTCAAGATTACAAGGCACAAAGTATTCACACCGGACAATGTATTGTGATTTTCGAAGATGTCCCTCACAAGCTTTTTGCGCAGGATGATCAAATTGTAGTCATCTATTTAGAGCCTGAGGATAGGCATAACCAACAATTTCTCACTGCCTTGCGTCAAACCAGGAGTGATGGAATTAATACTCTGCCGCTTACTGGTAAAGAATTGGGATACATTTCTAAGCATCTATTTACTGACGTCGATATCGACAAAGTGTGGAAAACAGTAAATAAAGCGGTAGGGCTAGTCTACAGTCCTGCGCTTTCATCGCGCCCAGAGGATAAACGGGTACGAGCGGTCATCGACATTATTGCTTCGCAGCGAGGTTGTGCAATCGATATGGCGTTTTTATCATCGAAGGTTTTCTTGTCCCCAAGTCGTCTCACACATCTTTTTAAGCAAGAAGTGGGTATACCTATTAGTCGTTTTATTGTCTGGTGGCGTGTGCGCGCCGCAATAGAACAACTGAGTAAGTCAGCAACATTGACTGAGGCTGCCCATGCTTCGGGTTTTTCTGACTTACCTCATATGAGTAAAACGTTTAAACAGCTGTTTGGATTTGCACCTTCCTCGTTATTCAAACCGCACACCATTAAAATTCACAGTAATTAGCCGTTTGATACAAGCCGAATCAAGTTTGACTAGGGAATAATATACGCATCAATAAAAACGCGAATGTGTAAATACTATGAGAACGTTGGTCCAATGGATGTTCAGTCCATTATTTTTTTTAAGCTTTATCTTTGCTGCAACCAGTATTTCCCAAAACACAGGATCTCCAGCTTGGCTTATCCCCCTGCTTTTATTCGCCATCGCCTTATCTTTTGTAGCTGAGAAATGGTTACCATATGAAAAAGCATGGAATACACCGCAGGGCGATTTCGGGCGAGATATAGTGCATGCCATTGTCAATGAAGGCTCTTTGGCTCTCACGGTCGCGTTTATCCCAATAATGACCGCGATAGTGCCGCATTTTAGTATTTGGCCACACCATTGGCCGCTACTATTACAACTTGGGTTTGCCATCATCGTCGCTGATTTTGGGATAACGATGGCACATTATTTTAGTCATAAATACAAAGTGCTTTGGCGCTTACACGCGGTTCATCATAGCGTTGAACGAATGTACGGGTTCAATGGATTGTTAAAGCATCCCCTTCACCAAGCGATTGAACTAAGTGCAGGTACACTCCCATTACTTTTGATAGGTATGCCCTTAGAAATAGGCGCATTGTTAGGGTTTAGTGCTACCATACAGTTGCTGTTGCAACACTCTAACGTTGATATGCGGCTTGGCCCGCTAAAATATGTTTGGGCTGTTGCCCCAGGTCACCGACATCATCACGTAAAAGACGGTACCAGAGGTGACGTTAATTTTGGGTTGTTTACACATTTATGGGATCACCTCCTTGGCACATTCGTCACCAATTCTAATGAACGACCCTCACCACGTAATGGGGAGCTAGGAATTGGTAGTCAACCTAATTACCCACAAAATTATATCTCGCAGCTTTTTCAGCCTTTTAAGTGAAAGATTTAGCTTTTGCTTTTCTAATCAACTGCTCGACAATTGCTGCTCCAGACTATTATTCATGAGGAATATTACAAACATGTAATCAAACAGTAATAGCAGCGTCATGAGTTAATTACTTATGTTCGGTAGCCTAACTTAGCAGTTATCGTTATTTCGAGGAAAAACAAATGCAAATTGAGCAATTCAGTGA
This sequence comes from uncultured Alteromonas sp., assembly GCF_963976965.1. Lineage (NCBI taxonomy): Bacteria > Pseudomonadati > Pseudomonadota > Gammaproteobacteria > Alteromonadales > Alteromonadaceae > Alteromonas > uncultured Alteromonas sp. The sequence continues at coordinate 52,697 of NZ_CAXBMP010000012.1, read as the reverse complement.
CATTTTAGAGTGGACAGCTAATTACCATAAGGCTCTCGCTGAACAACTGCATTGCTGTTGTAAGAAGACAGATTTGAACAAACTTGTACTCGATTATCTCGCAATGCATGAAAACCACCTAAGTAAGCTGATCTTAGCCTTCAAAAACTTAGGTAAAACCGGAGAATTGGATACTTATTTTGTTGAGTACATAAACGATAAGCCTGACATACCTTTACTGTGTCCGCCTAACCTAGATGATTGCACTACTTATGAACAGGTCATAGAGCACGTTATGAAACGCCATCAACAAATTATCGAATTATTTTCGTATCTAAGGAAGCAAATGGTCGTTGGGCATCAAATAGAACTACTTGATTCTATTTTAGAAACCGAACAACAAGAGATTAAAATAATGGCACATGGTATTAACCGAGCGCACGAATTATAAGCCTTTCATTGGATTCATAAACTATGGAGTGAGGTTGTGAGGAAGCACCAACACAAGTCAAATTACAAAGAAGGAAGTCTCAGTCTTATTGGCGCGGTTGCAATGGGTACAGGTGTCATGATCGGTGCAGGTATCTTTGCTTTGACCGGACAAGTGGCTGAATTGGCCCGCGAGTGGTTCCCATTAGCCTTTATCATAGCGGCAATGATCACATCAGCAAGCGCGTATTCCTACGTGAAGTTATCCAATGCTTATCCTTCTGCAGGAGGGATTGCCATGTTTTTACAAAAAGCTTATGGCAAGGGGACTGCCACTGCGGTTTTTGCATTACTCATGTACTTTTCAATGGTAATTAATGAAAGCTTAGTTGCGCGGACATTTGGTCAATATACCGTACAAATAATTTATACAAAACCCAACGATTGGTTTGTCCCAGCGTTAGGTGTAGCAGTATTGATCTTTGCCTTTTTCATAAACATTATGAGTAATAAGGCTATCCAATCTATTTCATTTGTAATGGGAATCGCCAAAGCTTTAGGATTGGCGGTATTAGCGTCTGGAGGAATATATGCGGCCCAAAGAGGAGTTGTTGACACTTTTGTTCAAACGACCGACGCTTCGATTGTTGACTTTCTGGGGGCCGTCGCGCTAGCCGTATTGGCATTTAAAGGCTTTACTACAATAACAAATAGTGGCGGTGAAATCGAAAATCCACGTAAAAACGTGGGTCGCGCAATAGTCATTTCAATTGCGATTTGTATTTTCATATACCTATTAGTTGCCGCAGCAGTTGGAACAAACCTATCAATCAAGGAGATCGTCGCAGCGCGCGATTATGCATTGGCAGAAGCAGCAAAACCAGCCTTCGGACAATATGGACTTTGGATAACAGTCGGTTTTGCGATAATTGCTACCGTGTCAGGCGTCATCGCAAGTGTATTCGCTGTATCGCGTATGTTAGCGATGCTAACTGACATGGAGCTTGTACCACACAGCCATTTTGGTATGCCAGGAAATATCCAAAAACACACGCTGGTATATACAATAGTCCTTGCTATGACGTTAACGATATTTTTTGATTTAAGCAGAATCGCTTCTTTGGGTGTGATTTTCTATCTGCTGATGGATATTGCGATTCACTGGGGCGTACTAAACTACCTGCGTAAAGAAATTTCTGCCAACCGGTTTATACTGTTAACCGCCATTACATTAGATTTAATTGTACTGATAGCTTTCATCGTCGTTAAGGTGAAAACGGATAGCATCGTAATTTGGACGTCATTAGCGGGCTTGTTTCTGATAATTACCGCAGAGAAGCTTTATCTTAGCCGCAAAAGAAAATGATTTTACTGTTATATAGATAGGTAACTGAGGTCTGCATAACTCTTTTCCACATTCTGATTTTAGTAGAAGTAATCTCACACTAAATTGTAATCCGTATTTTCCGGCGAATGAAAATCGTTACTTTATTCAGCTCATTGATTGATAATTGTAACAGCAATATCACGTATTAAAGAACTTATGGCACAAATATTGGATTGTCTTAGGTAAACCGTAAATACATACTAAGCAAACGGCATAAGCCATCTGACGCTGTAAATGTTATGCGCGGATAGGTAATTTTTACACTGTGTCGAATTGCAGCTATTAAAGGATTGTAAATTTAGATGACTCACGACGACCACACGACAATAGCTTTAAGTACACTTATCAAGTGCTTGATGCTTATTGCAAGTGTGACTTATGGTTCATCTGTATTGGGTTGCGAAAGTGAAGGTACTGGCAACATCTCATCCATGAAGGGAACACCGGAAATTGAACAAGCAAAGCTGCATGTTCAAATGCACATTGAAGATAATGTTGATGAGAGCTGTCATGAGGAGTGCTGTACAGAATCTTGCGATTGTTCTCATGGAAATTGTTTTACAATTTGGCTACTGACCGGCAATTATCACTACAAAATTAAGTCATTTGATTATGTTTTCTCATTATTCGAAGGTGATTTACTACGGTCTCCTCCTTCTAGATTGCTTAGACCCCCAATAGCATAAGCCCGTTCTAGTTTTAACTACGAAAACTCGGTACATGCTCGGTCCGTTTTAACGTAAGCATGTGTCTGAATCTATCCATCAAATTAGAGAACAATTTATGTTAAACAAATTAAATAAAGATAGGCGCAGATTCGTTAAGTCTGCCGCTTTGACATTAGGTGGGACAGCGCTTTTACGTCAAATTTCACCAGCCTGGGCTAATCCAGAGGGCTTATCTCATGCTGGGCAAGAGTTAAAACCAAGTTTTGGAAACAACGTTGTCAGCGGGGAAAACATCAATATGATGATTAGCAGGCAGCACAAGCGTATTGCAAGCGCAGCTGGCCTACCAATTACAATTAATGGTTCGTCACCGGGCCCGTTAGTGCGTCTAAAAGAAGGTCAGCATGTCACTATAAATGTAACTAACAACTTGCTTGAAAGTACGTCAATCCACTGGCACGGATTGATACTCCCTTACACGATGGACGGTGTACCTGGCGTATCGTTTCCCGGTATCGCCGCTGGCAGTACCTTTACCTATGAATTCGATATTGAACAAAACGGTACATATTGGTACCACAGTCATTCAGGTCTTCAGGAGCAGCTTGGGCACCTTGGCCCCATGGTTATTGAACCAAAAGATGGCGACATCGGTGCAGATCGGGAGCACACCATTATTCTCAGCGACTGGACCTTTGAAGACCCTCACGATGTTTTCCGTCACCTTAAAGTTGCTGAGGGCTATTATAATTATCAGCAGCGTACAGTCGAAAACACGATTAAAGATATAAAGAGCCAAGGACTGATCAATACGGTCAAAGAACGAGCAATGTGGTCTCGTATGCGCATGAACCCAAGAGACATACTCGATGTAACCGGCGCGACCTATACATACCTGATGAACGGCCGTGACCCGCAAACAAACTGGACTGCATTGTACAAACCCGGAGAAAGCATACGCCTTAGGCTTATTAACGGGTCAGCAATGACCTATTTTGATTTCCAAGTTCCAGGGTTGGATCTGACAGTTGTTGCAGTAGATGGTCAGCCTGTTAAGCCAGTAACAGTAGGTGAAATACGGATCGCTGTTGCAGAGACCTATGATGTCATCGTAAAACCCAAAGATACTAAAACCTATACCATTTTTGCACAAAGCATGGACAGAAGTGGCTATGCCAGAGGCACATTGGCAACATCTGTCGGCAAAGAAGCAAGTATCCCGGCACTTCGCCCAATGCCTGAATTAGGTATGGACGCTATGGGGATGTCGGGAATGGCTGACATGGATTCAATGGACGCTACGAACAACAAGGAGACTTATGGTGGCCAAGAAAATCACGGTCCTAATCATTCGATGGCAGCGATGCAAAACAAGGTAGTTCCTGTGGATGGAATTCCTATTAAGCACTCACCGGACGGCCACGGACCAGGTGCGTCTATGATTGCCAAAAATCCGGTCAGCCGACTAGACGACCCTGGAATAGGGTTTGATGGGCTTTCTCACAAGGTACTTGTTTATTCAGACCTTACAGGTGCCAAGCAGTGGCCAGATAACCGTGAACCAACACAAACCATCGAACTGCATTTGACCGGTAACATGGAAAGATACATGTGGTCTTTTGATGGCAAAAAATTCACTGAAGTGGATAAGCCCGTTCATTTCAAGTACGGGGAACGCGTGCGCCTTATTCTTGTCAATGATTCGATGATGTATCACCCCATCCATCTTCACGGTATGTGGATGGAGCTAGAAAATGGTAACTCCCCTTCCCCCCGTAAACACACGATCAGTCTCAAACCGAGCGAAAAAGTCTCTTTACTGATCAGCGCTGACGCACCCGGAAATTGGGCATTTCATTGTCACCTTCTATATCACATGGACGCTGGTATGTTCCGCGTTGTAAACGTTTCTTAAGGGGTACCTTCATGAATTTACGAATTATATTTGGACTAATAATACTTACCGTAACACTTCGTAGTGTCGCACAAGAAACACCTGAAAGCTGGCCATCGCCTGTCAAAGATACACTTAATGGTATTGTTCTATTTGACAGGCTAGAAGTAGCGCGCAACAACCGTGAGGAGAACATCGCGGTTTGGGATATGATCGCATGGTATGGAGGCGACACGTACCGTCTTTATTTTAAAAGTGAAGGTGAAAATAAACAAAACGATGGGGAGCCAACGGATATTGAAAGAGCTGAACTGCTTGCTAGTCGCTTAATTGCACCTTTTTGGGAAATTCAGGTTGGAATTGGCGCCCGTGGCGAATTGACGAGTGACAGTAATATGGAAAATTATGCTGTTATTAGTCTTTTTGGAATGGCACCCTATCAATTCGAAGTAGATAGTTCACTTATTATTAACGAAGAAGGTGATGTCAGTGTCTCAATGGAAGCCGAGTATGACTATCGCATTTCACAAACCTCATATTTGCAACCGCGAATATCACTCTCTGCTTCACTTTCTGAGTCAGAACGGTTTGATAGACCTTCTGGGTTTAATTCAATTCGTGTTGGCCTTCGCTATCGAATGGAGGTCTCACGGGAATTTGCCCCGTATATTGGTGCCTATTGGTCTAGAGCTTTGGGAAACTCAGCGGATAATCTACGTGGCCTAGGCGATCCTGTGCATGAAGCAGGTGTGGTTCTCGGTGCCCGAGTGTGGTTCTAATGTCTGAATTATCCCAACAGTTTATGGCGTTACTGATTCAGTTGTCAGTCGCATTACTAGCAATTATTGCAAGTGCAATTAGCCATTACCGTATATTGCAGTACTTGACGAAATTCATAGTTCGTCTTCGCAATGGAGCACGCGGTTTAATTGTACTGTTTTGTGGGATTACAGCGTCTCAATTGCTAGCAGCTCTGTGGTTTACATTTGCTTTTAAAGTTTCCATAGCAATAGACCTAGGGAACTTAAAGGGTGGCAGCTTAAACCAGTTTATTGAGCTTTTCTACTTTTCGCTAATCAACTTGACTACGCTTGGGCTAGGCCAGATTGAAGCGACTTCTCATTTGAGATTTCTTGCTGGAATAGAAGCAATGACTGGCTTTTTACTCGTGAGCTGTTCGGCCTCAGTTTTAATTAAATACATGAAACATTAATCTAGAATTCAAGGAATTAAACATGACTAAATATACTAAATTTTTCGTGATGATACTTACCTCTACCGCCTTTATGTTGGTTATGATGTACTTAAATTCATATTCAATTGAACACGTTTTCTTTAGCGAGACTCGCTTATACATGGCTATCTACATGGGGGCGATGATGGCGGTCATCATGCTGCTATTTATGCTGAATATGTATGAAAGCAAAATTAAAAACGCTTCAATTTTAGTAGGTAGTGTCGTTGTTTTTTGTTTGGCGCTGTTTTTGGTGCGATCGCAAGTCACCATTGAAGGTCGCGCGTGGATGAAAGCAATGATACCTCATCACTCTATTGCGATCTTAACCAGTGAGCGTGCAAATATTGATGATGTCCGAGTTCAAAAATTGGCCGAAGAAATTATAAACGCGCAAGAGCGTGAGATTAAGGAAATGAAATGGTTAATCTCAGATATCAACAATAATGGCATCGTGGCCTCAGCGAATGAAGCAACTCAGCGCCCAGTCCCCGACTTTAGTAAAAAGTAACGATTATCTTTTATTATTATTTTATACCGGATAGCAAACATGAGTAAATCTGCAACGTTATACAGAATGCATACGAAGGAACATATTTGCCCCTATGGCTTGCGTTCTAAAGACCTGTTAGAAAGAAAAGGTTATAAAATCGACGATCATAAACTTAGCTCTCGTGAAGAAACGGATAAATTTAAGGGTAAACATGGCGTTGAAACAACACCTCAAACATTTATTAATGACAACCGTATTGGGGGATATGACGAGCTAAGGGAATTTTTTGATATGGGAGAAGCGGGGCAGACTGGCACAACCTACACGCCGGTTATTGCCATTTTTGCGACCGCATTTCTAATGGCGTTAGGTATTGTATTCGCGCACGCCGGCACAATTGGGTCACTTTCGACCGTTCCAGTCATCGAAGTCTTTGTTGCACTTAGTATGTCGATTCTTGCGATTCAAAAATTACGCGATTTATATGGCTTTACTAATTCTTTTATTACTTATGATTTACTAGCGATGCGCAGTGTGCGATACGGTTACGTTTATCCATTTGCGGAAGCGTTCGCTGGGATTGGTATGCTTGCCGGAATATCAGGCTATGTCGTTGGCCCCGTATCTCTCTTTATTGGAACCATTGGTGCAGTATCGGTATTTAAAGCTGTTTACGTAGATAAACGCGAGTTGAAATGCGCTTGCGTCGGCGGAGACAGTAATGTTCCCCTCGGTTTTGTTTCGCTTACTGAAAATTTGTTTATGATTGGTGCTGGAATTTGGATGCTTTATCAAGCAATTGGAGCTTAAACATTGGGTGTTGCTCTAACACCTATTGATGAAGCCACAATCACTTTCCAAATTGCTCTAAAATACTTTATGCGCCCATTTGCCCGCAATGGGAAAATAGGCGCTTCCAGCGGCCAAAACTTGCCACGTTTTTAATCGTCACTCTTTGTCGAGAATGCTTTGAAAGCTTTTTCTAGCGAATCTTCAAACTTCTCTTTGTTACAACCCCCGTCTTCACTTTGTTTGGTTTCGTTGTCTGTTGGTTTAATGGCTTGATTTGGCGTGTTCGTGACTTGGAGTAAATCGGTATTTAGCATCGTGGAAACCCTTCTGTTCGCGTTGATCTCATTAAAAACTGGTGTGCCGGATAACACACACATTATCTAACGCAAATAACAGGCCAAATTTCCATGTTAACAAATGTTTTGGGTTAACCCGAATGACAGTAAACTGCACTGAGAACGAATGCTTTCTATGTAGCTTTTCAAGGCGTCGTCTACCGACGCTATGTCACGAAAACATATATCAATCGCTTTATCTACATGTGGACGAGATTGGATACTTGCAATAACCTGATCTCTATCACCAGACATCATAAGCAAACGGATAGCCTCTTCCAACAGGAGCATATGGCAACCTTCCATTGCTAATACACCGTTATGTTGCATTCGGTTAACCACCTTTAAAGCTCGTTTATCACCCGTAAAAAGGTTTGATGGTTTGTTTTCTTGAGCGCCAAACGTGAGAATAAGTTCTCCTGCGTCAAGGTGAGGGGTACGAAGTTGTGCAATAACATCAAGGGCTTGCTCGTCGGAGATTGTGACAGGTTCGCTGTGAGATACAAAATAAAGAATACTTTGTATGTGCGCCGGTTCGAATCCCATTTTATTCGCTCTTGAAGGGGTGTGTATGCCCGCAACATATGGCAATGCATCAAGGTAACGGAACACATAGCTGTGATGAGTAAACAGGTCGACACAGTCAGTCAATAATGCATAACGTGCCAATTTAAAAATGACATCGTTATCCGTAAAAATATTAATTTTCACTATGCTACCCAGACTGCATACTCATTAGATACTCACTATCCTCTGAACGCACGTCTAGCTGCTGCATTGCCTCAGCACATGAAAATTGTAATGTCGCTATGGCGTTTCCCTTTTCTAAAAACCGCAGCGCTTGCTGAGTCAAAATCCAATCTCTTGTTTCGCGCCCATACGTCAATGCAAAGTGCCCAGCACTGACGCCGCTCGCTTGGCTTGAACGCTTAGCCTGAATAGCCAATTCAGCAGGTCGACTCAATCGCCCAAGTCGCTTTACCATTGAAACAATATCTGTCTCTTTGCGCAGCAGTCGAAGCGCATACGCATCGGCTTCGTCTTCCTGTGGGTCGGTCTCAACTTCTAATGATTCCCCTAATTCAGGTAACACTGAATCCGTTAAGCTTCCATCCTGCGTAAGGTGATCACACATGATATGCCCAAGCTCATGTAACAATACAAAAAGCTGCGTAGAGGGACTCTTGTGTTTATGACCCAGTACGATGGCATAATGCTCATTAGAGCGCATCACCATTCCCGCAGGTCGTGCAATATTGGTTGGAAAGCGAGACACATGAATGACTGGTATATGGCACGCCCAAAAAATTGGCAACACGTTGGCTAATGTGAGTTCCCCTAATGAGTCCAACGACTGTTGTAAACGGATAAGATCGGGTGTGCAGTGATTGTACTCGAGCACTGTGATAAGTGTATTTGCCACCGCTTGACATAAAAAAGTTGCGTCAGACAATTGTTGAATATCGATATGAGCGCGCTTTTTAAATTGTACCGTGTAAGCAGCGGGTAAAAATGATACGTTGCCATCGTTGACTGAGACACTTAATCCTAATCGTTGATCAAGTACTTTGGCAAACTGTAAAAAACCTGAGTTGCTTTGTAATAATGCATCATCCCACCACGCAGGCAGCACTCTATTGAGGGTAGCCCTACTAATGCCGACATCTCGGATCTGTTTGTAAACCGCCGACTTCGACGGAAGCTTGAATGCGGTCATCTCGCCCCCAATGTCATTATTATTGCTCAAGTTTACATGAGTGTGCCGCCAATAACAGCCTCCCCAATTGCTTTGCGTGACCGTCAGTACCATTCCAAACGTTAGTTAACACATCCATTAAGTATTGATGTGATTTAGGATCAATTTCTTGATACTTTTTATAATTAATATTTGCATAATTGCATAATACTAATAACCCTTTAGTTAGTTTTTTCTGTGGCTGGAACAAATTTCTATAAACCGTCGACTGACACATGTTTACATGTTCAGCGATAGACACAGATGTGTTAAATCCCTTGTCACAGTACTTTTTTAGTAAATCTTTTTGTAATTTATCGATATTCATTATATATATATTAAATGCATAATTGACTATTTATGTTATTATCATTTACAGACTAAATCAAGTAAGCTATCAACATGACTGATCCGGAAATTAGACACTTATTATTTGCGCGACTTGCAAGACGTAAGTCATTCTCAGAAAACCAACTGTGCGAAGAAGTTCCTATTCAAAATGGGCTTACTCGGGCCGATGTTGTGTTCTGTGGCAGCCGACTTGAGTGCTTTGAGATCAAGAGTCACCGAGATACATTGAAACGCCTCTTTTCCCAAGGGTGGCAATATGAACAGTCTTTTGACAGAGTCACCTTAGTCTGTGCGACAAAACACTTGAATAAGGCATTTGGCATTATCCCGAAATGGTGGGGAGTGCTTGAAGTATCTGGCTCGGGTCAATTACGTACTGTCAGGACAGCCCAGTCCAACCCTCATGTGAATATCAGTGGAATGGCTGATCTACTAGAGAACCAAGATGCTCGTGCCATTTTACAACAGTCTGGGATCACTAAAGGCATCGGGCGAATGCATCATGAGCAACTGCGCAAGACAATTGCAGAGCACCTGACGCTTTCACAATTAAGAGAGGCGACAAAAAAGGCATTGACCCAGCGACAATTGTCTCGCTGGCGTCCCAGCGAGCAAGTTGCTTAGACGCGCTATAGAGCGCTTATCATGGTTACATCGTTATCCATTAAACAACACCTGAGCAAAATGGTGATTCATAAACTCTGCTACATGACCGGTTGAATTGCCGGGTCCAGCTTGCGGAGGTGTCAGTGTTTTGTTGTGCCAGTTTTCATCTCCCCACGAGAAAGCCGGGCCACGATAATCGGGATGCAATATTAAGAATTCGGCTAATTCTATTATCGCTTGGGTATTCTTACCTTTTTGTCGCAAAACCAGCCAATGATCATCAAGTGTATACTTAATTGCAATATGACCAGAGCGTCGTGTTTCGCCAGAATCCCAAAGAGGACTTAACGTGCCATAGTCTCCATAGTGGAGATCAAATGTTAATGCACCCGCCACATCTTGATAAAGCTGTTTATCCAACCGGGGGATCTCTTCATCGCCCACAATATTTTGTAGTGTGGTGGGAAAAGCGCCTGATGAAAAGACAATGTTAGAAAAGCCAACGTCATGCAACTGCTCAATGGCAGTTGCAACGCTCGATGCCCTCGCAATCATTGCATCATTGGCTTCACCCATATCAATGAGCAGTAGTGTGTTAGTATTAAAGGCAAAAGGTATAAGAGCGGTTTCAAGCTCGTCAATCACTGAATCGTCAAAGATACTTACATCGTTACTAAATTCAATTCGAAATATCGGATTTGCTTCAAACGCGGACACAACGCTGCTGTCTAAATCAGATATTTCAAACGGATCGATAGCAAAACGCAACCCATGCTGAACAATCATTTGTTGAATATGTGCTGATACTCGTTTTAATTGAAAACGAGATAGGTCCATTATATTGTTAGTTGGCCAAGTGGCGGCAATCGCTGGGATCGCTTTTTCAAATGATGCTAAAAATTCTACATTCCAAATGGGGCATATTTTCTCCTGCCAATCATTTGGGGCATGTGACAATGCTTTAAGCTCTCCAGCTTTTACACGTAAGTTGGGATAATACATCGTTTCTCCTTATCATTGTTTCCATTTTGCTTGCTTTATGTCGCCAAGTTAGTGGGGTTTGTATTGCGCTTTTGCGGTAGTAATAGAATCGCAGGTAACACCAGTAAGTCCCCGACTAACGCCAGTGCCAGGGTAATTGCCGTCAACAACCCAAGGTTTGCGTTGATGATGAAATCACTGCTTGCCAATACTAAAAATCCCATCATTAGAATAAATGTCGTCAGCACAATGGCGTGACCGGATTCTTCAAGGGTTCTCACTAATGCGTCAACTCGATTACAATTGCAGGCTTCCCAAGCATATTGATAATGTGTCAAGAAATGTGCAGTATCATCGACAACAATGCCCATCGTGATACTCGCTACAATCGACAACCCTAGATTTATTTCTGATACCCATAGTCCCCATACGCCAAATGCTACAAAAGCAGGTAAAACGTTCGGGATCACGCTAAGTGCGCCAAGCTTGACTGATTTCAACGCAAACATCAGTACAAAGGCTATCAATATCATCGCAAGTACCGTCCCTATCAGCATACTTCGAATATTATTGTGGCTTAGATGGGCGAAAATGCTACTGGGGCTAGTGACAAAAAAATCAAACGATTCGACTTTGTTCAAGTGCACAGCTATTTCGTTTTCCAGACTAATCAATTGAGTAGAAGACAAGTTTTTGAATGTCACCATAATGCGCATTGCAGTTTTATCTAAGTTTATTTGGTTGGTCACGTCTAAGCCGAACGGTAAAGACATTTCATAGAGCAATAAGTACTGCGCCGCGAGCTCTCTGTTTTTTGGAATTAAATATTCAGCAGGATCATCACCATTCATGTTGCGGTTTAGTCGCTTTAGCACGTCAGTAAATGTAAATACGTGTCTTGTTTGTGGCAATGAATACAAATACTGTGTAAATGACTCCACATCTCGTAAGTAAACGGGATCTGTAACACGAGTTTGACTCGTGAGCACGTATTCTAATGTCGTTGTGCCACTAAGGTGTTGTTCACTAATATCCACGGCTTGTCGGAAAGAAACAGACTCATCAAAGTATGCAATCCAGTCATCGTTGAAATCATTTTTTTCAAGCCATACACAGATCCTAATAGTATCATCACAGTTAAGGCGACGATGCTTCTCGCGTTTCTATGGCACATATCTATCCACGCTTTCCATGTAATTTGAATGAGGTTGCCCCGCGGCGAACAAGGAAAGAACATGAGTAATAACGGTAGTAATAAAACGCTGAATAAAAACGCCATCATGACGCCAAGCGCAACGAAATTACCGAGATCTCTAAATGGCGGTGAATCGCTTGCATTGAGACTTAAGAAACCAATTATGGTCGTCAAGCTGGTATAAAAGATAGCTTTTGCATTGCGATCGACACTTTTAGCGATAGCGTCCTCATTGAGAATTCCTTCTTGACGAAATCGTAAATAGTGCGTTAACAGGTGAACACAATCTGCAATTGCCAGCGTGACTATGATAATTGGCGCAGCGGATGAGTGGCTCGTTAACGCGCCGCCTAGCCAGCCGATCAAACCGATTGAAGCTGTTACAGACACAATTACTACGACAAGAATATGGATTGATGCCACTGCGCTTTTAAGCGCAAACATGGCCAACAGTAAAATAAGCAGTACCATCAGCGGTAAAAGTGTCGTGGTATCTTGAACGTATAATTCGTTGAACGTCGCATTTGCCATCACCTCGCCTAAGAGGTAAACATCGAGTTGAGGGTATTCACGACGCAATTCCTCACTCAATGCATAGGCATATTGCACCGCATTATGCTCTGCACTAGCCGGTTTACCGCGAACATTGACCAAAACATTTACGGCTGTTACCGAGGCTTCATTATTGAGTAACCGCCCCATTAGTCCAGGCTCACTCAACGCAGCCTCCTTTGCCCACGCAAGTCTTTCAAACGATAAATTATCAATGTCGGGGAGTAGATCTTCAACCATAAGATCGTCGCCAACAGACCATGAATATTGATAGTTAGTCAGTGAATCAACACGATAGGAATGCGGGATCTGCCAGGCTCGCTCGGTTAGTTGATGAATGGCCGTAAAAACTTCTTCCGTAAAGACATCCCGCGATGCGGGAACCAGTAAAAACATGATATTGTCGCTACTGCCGAAAACGTCTTGGATTTCGTCAAACTTCATGCGCTGCGGATCGTTGATTTCAAAAAACTCACGATAGTCCGCATTAAAAACCACATGGTTGATACCCATGCTTAGTCCGCCTATCAAAATGAGTAAGGCAAACAGGGCAATGAGCCGATACCGCGAGAGTATCGACACCCACAAATCACAAAATTTTTCTGAACGAATCAAAAGGCGCTCACCTTATACGGGTATAAGCCCAACACAATTAGGCAGAAAAACGACCGCATACGGAAACGAGTCACTCAGTGCCCTATCCTATTCCATACGCAAGCATCGCATCGGCGACTTTTACAAATCCAGCGATGTTGGCCCCCTTCACATAGTTGATGCCACCGTCTTCTTTTCCATATTCAACACATTGGCGATGAATATGCGCCATGATCTGTTGAAGTCGTGAATCAACTTCCTCTCTTGTCCAAGGAAGCCGAAGTGAGTTTTGTGTTTGCTCTAGCCCAGAAACGGCAACGCCTCCAGCATTTGCCGCTTTTGCAGGTGCAAACAGTACACTTTTAGCCTGAAAGTATTTGACCGCCTCAAGGGTACAAGGCATGTTTGCGCCTTCTGCGATCAACTGTATACCGTTATCAACAAGGAGTTTAGCATCCTCAAGTTCGAGTTCATTTTGCGTTGCACAAGGAAAGGCCAAATCAGCCTTTATAAGCCAAGGCCTTTTGCCTTGATGATATATGGCGTGTGGGTAGTTTTCCGTGTATTCGCTCAAGCGTTGCCGTTTGACAAATTTAAGCGTTTTTAGAAATGCTAATTTTTGATGGTCAAATCCATCAGGATCGTAAATGAAACCACTTGAGTCAGACAGTGTCATGACCTGGGCACCTTCATTAATCAATTTTTCTGCGCAAAAAATCGCAACATTGCCGGCGCCCGAAATTAAGGCTGTTTTTCCTGCTAATGTCTCGTTACGCATATTCAGCATGTGCTGAGTAAAATAAACAACACCATAGCCTGTCGCCTCCGTTCGAATAAGACTTCCACCATAAGAAAGTCCTTTGCCTGTTAGCGTACCCACGAATCTGTTTTTTAGTCTTTTGTATTGACCAAACAGATAACTAATTTCTCTTCCACCCACCCCAATATCGCCGGCTGGAATGTCAGTATCTTCCCCAATATGCTTAGAAAGTTCGATCATCAATGACTGACAAAATCGCATGATTTCGCGATCACTCTTTCCTTTCGGATCGAAATCACTTCCCCCTTTACCACCTCCCATCGGAAGTCCAGTCAATGCATTTTTATAGACTTGCTCAAACGCTAAAAATTTAAGAACACTTTGCGTAACATTGGGATGAAAGCGCAAGCCTCCTTTATAGGGTCCAATAGCATTGTTAAATTGGACTCGCCATGCTCTATTGCAGTGAATATGGCCGTTATCGTCCTCCCAACATACTCTAAAAATGACAATACGGTCTGGCTCTGTCATTCTTTCTAATACATGCCCATCATCATATTTGGCATTGGCCATAACATAGGGCATTACTGCCCCTGTGAACTCTTGCACAGCTTGATGGAATTCATGTTCAGCTGGGTTTCTTGCAATTATTGCCGAATTAAATGACTTAATTCTGTCCATTTCATTCTTACTATGATCCACAGTGCTAATATCCTGTTTTAATTAGTGCTGATTGGTGAAGTCCAACACAAAGTTGCTCGATTCGCGCTACACTATTTCTGTCTATTGCTTTGCCCGGGTGGGACACGATGGCAGCTCCAGGGTTTATGTTTCGCATTTTCACGAATGTTTTCGTCAACGAATTGGTAGTAGCCTTCTTTCATCTTTGTCCAAAAATCATCAGAAATGTCTGCACCGTGTGCACGAATGATTGTCTCAATGCCATCTAAATTGCAGTGGGTCGCGTCATAGCCGATATGCAAAGTGTTTTTGGCTTCTTCAAATGAAACGGCATCAATACCAAAGGTCCCATCAATTTCAGCAACAATTGCTAATAAATTACCGTCGGTAATGCCGGTTAACTTCAAATGCCGTACCACTAAATTAGCCTCAGAAACGCCCACTCTGTGATCTAAATCGCTCATACTTTTCTCCTATAAATTAATTTCCTACGCAGTTATGTCAGTCACGTCTCTAATTACTTAAAACGCTATTGGCATTAACCACTTGCTGCATTAACGATCGTAAAACTGTCATTCTTTGTTCTATTAACAACAAATGTTCATCTATCGAGTTCCCCATCACAACAATGTCGCTTGCTGATATGCCGCTCTCGATAAGAACAAGACTTCTTTGCAGGCCTTTCTATATGTCTCTTTTAATCGTATCTTTTGTTCAGTATTAGATTCACTTTGGATCCTCTTCTCAATACTCGTTAAGTAGGTATCCATCATCTTCATATGCTCAACAATCAACGTTTGCCTCTCAGAAACGTCATTGATCCGTTGGATGCGTTGCATTAATGCATCCATGACGCGCTCGTTACTGCGTAACATCTCATCGGCACTCATGGATGTCTGAGCACTCGTAAAGGTAGCGGATAAAACGCCTGCGACAAACAATATTGAAACTAATGCTTTCTTCATTTTGAAATCCTTACACGGGGCTTGAAACGTTTGAATTGAGAAATCGTGGGAACCAACCTGGCGTGGCTTGCTTATATTGCCTATAGGTATCACCAAACTCAGTTTCGGCGTGCTGCTCTTCGCGTTTGGCCAGTCGAACATAGACAACAATGAGAATGGGAAACATGAGCAAAGTGGGTAGTGTTGGCCATTGCAGTAAAAAGCCAAACATGATCACAATGAAGGCAACATATTGGGGATGCCGACAACGTGCGTACCAACCGCTGGTCGCTAAGCTGCTCGTTTTTTGCGCGTGATGCAGGACATTCCACGAAGCAGATAAAACAAAGAATCCTAAAACGATGAGAACATTACTCAAGATGTGCAGTACATCCCAATGCGCATCGCCAGATAACCCCAACAGTGTATGCCACAAGTGACCATTTTCGTGACTTAAAAAATCTACGCCTGGGTAACTTTCGGCTAACCAACCGGACAAAAAATAGATGGTAAGCGGGAAACCATACATTTCAGTAAATAACGCCACGATAAAAGCGGAAAATACGCCTAAGCTTCGCCAGTCTGTTTTTGACTTCGGCTTGACGAAACTAAACGCAAAAAAGATAAATATTGCGGAGTTAATGATGACTAACGTCCAAAGCCCATAATCTGATTCACCGTGCATTGTCGCTCTCCGTTTTACGTCTTTCCTTGCGTGCCTGCTCTAACCCTTCGATATAACCTTGTCTGTATTGATCATTGTCTTCGGTTTGCTCTTTAAATGTTTGCTCGTCGTTAGTATGTGTCTCATGCCCTTTACCATGACTTCCGTGCATAAAGATATGCATCACTGGGCATAGCAGCAGGATCAAGTATGGTAAATAAGGGAAAACATGTTCACCATGCTCGACAAACAAGAAATAGCTTGCCGCCGCTATAAGTCCGATGGCGGACCAACCACTGGGGGTGCGCCAAAAAGGTAATTTTTGTTTATTCACAATACACCTCGCTTTTGTGTCGTTTAAGTTTTCAGAAAACGGTAAATCACTTGATCACCAAAGTGCCACGGTACATTTGCATCTGACAATGAAACGGATAGCGACCTGCCTTTTTGGGGGGAATAGTGACCATCACACGCTTGTTAAGCACTAATGTTTCACTGATCTCCAACTCGGGTATTAGTAGTGTTTCCGCACAGGGAGTCGCATCTTCTCTGTAGAACATCAGTTGTACAGACTCATTCGCGGGCACTGTGATATTGGCAGGTTGATACACGCCATCTTTCACGCGGACTTCGATGCTGCCGTCTCGTACTTCAGTTGACTTTGTTTGGTAAAGCCAAAACCACCAAACAATAAGCCCAATCACGACTAACCCTATCAAATTAATCCACATCATCTTTAGGTTCTCCTAGTGCTCTTTAGCTTTGAATAAACGTAATCGATTCGCGTTGGTCACTACCGTTAACGACGAGAATGCCATCGCTGCACCGGCAATTACTGGGCTTAGTAGTAAGCCTAAAAATGGATAAAAAACACCTGCAGCAAATGGGATCCCCGCGACGTTATAGATAAATGCTCCGAAGAGATTCTGCTTTATGTTTCTCAGCGTTGCCTTACTCACTGCAATCGCATCCGCTAACCCATGTAAGGAGCCTCGCATCAACGTGATATCTGCACTTTCTATTGCGACATCAGTGCCTGTTCCGATAGCAAATCCGACGTTGGCATGGGCTAAGGCGGGCGCATCATTGATCCCATCGCCGGTCATTCCGACGATTTCACCCTCACGTTGAAGTTCGAGCACTTTGTTTGCTTTATCTTCTGGCATCACTTCAGCAACGTAATCAACAATCCCCGCCTTTCGAGCAACGGCTTTTGCAGTCATACGATTGTCCCCCGTCAACATCACCACACGTATTCCGTTGTGCTGTAGGCGGTTAATCGCATCTATTGAGTCTGATTTTATTGGATCCGCAACAGCAATGACGGCAACTAATTTTGAATCAATCGCGAAATACATTGGGGTTTTAGCCTCTGCGGCCAGCCTCTGCGCTTTATCAACGTAATGATGAAGTTCTATTGATTTTTCTTTCATCAATTTTTCATTGCCAAATAGCAAACGCTGAGAATTCAGTGTTGCCGCTACGCCCTTCCCTGCAATGGACTCAAAATCAGTCACCGAGTGGATCGGCACACCTTGCTCTTTCGCTGATTCAACGATCGCCATTGCGAGTGGGTGTTCGGAACCCGACTCCAGGCTTGCAGCTAACGAAAGCACGTCATCTTGATTGTGAGCTGACGCAATAACAACGTCGGTAACTTTAGGCGCCCCCTCTGTTATGGTGCCGGTCTTATCTAATACCATTGTGGTAATTTTCGAAGCAGATTGCAGCGCTTCACCGTTGCGGATAAGTACGCCTGCTTCAGCCGCCTTGCCAACCCCCACCATGACCGACATCGGCGTGGCTAAACCTAATGCGCAAGGACATGCAATAATCAGTACCGTGGTTGCTGACACGATTGCGAAGGCAACCTCGGGAGCCGGACCAAAATTGAGCCACGCTAGTGCGCTCATTACGGCAATGATCATAACAACCGGCACGAAATAGGCAGAAATAACATCTGCCAATCGACCAATAGGTGGTTTTGAATTTTGTGCACGTTTTACCATGTTGATGATCTGAGCTAGCGCGGTGTCTTTTCCCACGCGTTCTGCCCGAAAGACGATAGAGCCTGATTTGTTGATGGTACCGGCCACAACCTCATCGTCTTTTCGCTTCTCAATTGGCATAGGCTCACCCGTTAGCATTGATTCATCAATACTGGTTTGGCCCTCGACGACTACACCATCTACAGAAATGCGTTCTCCGGGTCGAACCCGGATAAGATCATTGAGCAAAACATCTTCAATAGGAATATCAATATCATCGCCATCTCGAATGACACGTGCAGTCTTGGCTTGCAAGCCTATCAGCCTTTTAATGGCCTCTGAGGTTTTACCGCGTGCTTTGATCTCAAGGGCCAGGCCCAAATTAATTAGGCCGATGATCATGGCGGTTGCCTCAAAATAAACATGTCGTGCCATTTCAGGGACATACCCCGGAAAGAACACAACTGTCATCGAGTACAACCAGGCGGTTCCTGTACCCAAGGCTATCAAAGTATCCATATTGGCCGAATGATTTTTAAACGAATTCCATGCACCCACATAAAAATGACGACCAGAGAACACCATGACACCTAATGTCATGAGCCCAATAATCAACCATACAATTCGCTCCGTGGTCGTGTTGACGCTCATTTCCCCGGTTACCAAACCATAGATCATGAGCGGTACTCCAAGCGACAATGCAATGACCATATGTCGCATTAGCTTTTTATAATATGCCCAATCCGCTTGCTCTTTTTCTTCAATGGCAGCCTCATCAGAATCGGCATTTGCCAGCGTTGCGTTATACCCAGCTTCTTCTACCGCACGAACCAGTTCGCTTGGCGAGGCATTACCATTGATAAGCACTGTACGCTGTGCAAAGTTCATTTCTGCGCTGGTGACGCCTGCGACTTGTTTTAAGGCTATTTCAATTTTAGTGACGCAACTGGCACAACTCGCCCCTTGAATATTAAGTTGTATCTCGCCTGCATCGGAAGACACCTGTCTGGTCTGCGTTTTAGTGTCAACCGCTTCGTTCGCAGTTGATGTTTTATCGCCGCCACTACAACACCCATGTGCTTTCGCACTGTCTGTTTTAGAATTCATAAACCACTCCCTATTTAAACCTTGTTATGACTTAAGCGCTGTGAAACCTTCAATTAAATGGCATATCGTATCGGCCGTTGGAGGTTGATCGGGTTTGTTTTGCCACTCTGAAGTGGCTAAGCGCATGCGCTCTCTAAGTTCATGCATGTCCTGATACCGCTGTTCAGTCTCTTTCAACCTCTTTTCAATAACACGCCTTACCGTTGGACACGGCGCATTGGTTTGTGAAGATGTAACTAGGATCTCTTTAATATCATTGACCGAAAAACCTAGTGACCGAGCACTTAAAATGAATCGTAGTCGCGTCACATCCGCCGGCCGATAATACTTGTATCCATTGTGGGATCTATTTGGGACCAAAAGTCCAATGCGCGTATAATAGCGTACGGTATCAACGCTAATATCTAGTGCATCTGCTATTTGTTTTACCCGCATTTTAAACCCCCTTCTTTATCAACATAGTTGTGCTGCTACAACACGCCTTTAATCCTATGTTTTACTCTCACCTTCATACGATAAACCTGTGAGCCGCTCACAGGTCAACACCTAAACCTTCAACAGATCCGTGGAAGTGGCTCATCTTCAAGTTCACTCATGAAGCGTCGCCCTCCCATTGGCGTAATAATCGACACGCGGCCCTTTAAGTCTGTATTTTTTGATATAACACCAATATGTTGGGCATTTTCACCGTTTTTTATACCCCGCCAATGAGTGAGTACTTCGCTGCTAATATCGGGACTGACAATTGCAATAACGCGTCCCTCACAAGCCAAAACGAAAGGATCAAAGCCTAGAATGTCACACACGCTTGCGACCTCTGGACGCACCGGAATGTTATTTTCAATTAGCTCGATATTGAAACCCGTTTCAGTTGCCACGTCATGGAGTAACACTGATAGTCCTCCACGCGTTGGGTCTCGGACAAAACGAACGCCTTCTAAGTCTCTGATTGCATTGACTAACGGGAAAACGCTGGCACAGTCGGACTTTAATTGGCCATGCAACCCATAGTCCTCACGCGCCAGTAATACGCAAGCACCGTGATCGCCAACAGAGCCACTGACAAGTACATGATCGCCCGGCCTTATAAGACTCGTATCCCAAATTGGTGTTTCTTGGCTGTCACCCACACCCGTTGTATTGATATAAACGCCACCACCGAATCCCTTTGGAACGACTTTAGTATCTCCCGTTATTATGGACACATTGGTTTCTACAGCAGCTTGATGCATTTTATGGACAACCTCCTTGAGAGCCGTCATCGAAAAGCCTTCTTCAATAATGAATGCAGTACTGATATACCGAGGGGTCGCGCCAACGACAGCCAGATCATTCACGGTACCGTAAATACTTAATGCCCCCACATTGCCACCTGGAAATGTGTAAGGTGAGACAACGAAGCTATCGGTTGTCATACTCAGAAAGGGACCGGCGAAGGTTACCGAAGCCGCGTCGTGTAGCAGATCTAGTTCCTTATTGGCAGTATTTTTAAACACATCATTAATAAGTTTTTTGGTCAATATTCCACCATTGCCTTGCGCTAACCGAATAGTATCGGTGTCCAACGGTTCTGATGATGCTCGATTATTACGCTCTATGCCTTTGATGATGATCTCCTTGAGCAATATTCGTGAATTTGCCCGACACTTATTGCTGCATCGTTTAAAGGTAAACTGCTTGGGATAACAACAGGAATGTCTGATTGTGCAAAACGTTCAGCTAGGCCATCGCATAAAATGCGGTTTTGGAAGACGCCTCCGGCCAAACCAATATGTTTGAAATCATACTTTTTGCGACAACGCTGGGTTAACTCCCACGCAGTTTCAATGAGTGATGCGTGAAAATTTGCGGCGCGGATTTGTGCGGGTACTGTTTTATCAAATAGGTCAGGCACCATCGTTCGCCAGTCCATTAGAATGAAATCATCACTTTTCTGTATCAAGGATAACGGCACAATCTTGGATGGCGTGGATGCAACACTCTCAAGCATCATCGGTGCTTGCCCTTCATATGAGACTTCACTTTGTTCACAACAGGCAAACGCAGCTGCATCAAACAGTCTTCCCATCGAACTACTAAAATAACAATTAAGTTCGTTTTTCCATGCCTTGAAACTCAGGTGCTCTGGGTCAAAGTGGGTCAAATCGACCTCCGTGAAACTAGTCTCCCATGCAAGTGCTGCGGCGCTGCGCCAAGGCTGATATGGTACTTTATTCCCGCCTTGCAGTTTCATAGGAGCCAATGATGCAATGCGTTTCCAATTGCCCGGTGAGCCCCAAAACACTTCACCACCCCACAAATCACCATTACTGCCTATCCCTGCCCCATCCCATACAAAAACCAAACTAGGTGACGAGACTTCAGCAGATAACGCCCAGGCGGATGCGTGGGCACGATGATGTAAAATTTCACTGGACGGTAATGGGCTTTCCTTGGCCCAACGAGAACTAATATAGCCAGGATGTCGGTCACACAGAATACGCTGCGGACTGACATGATAAAGGTCTTGAAAATCACTGATACATTTTTCAAAATGTTCCTGCATTATAGGCGAATCTAGGTCGCCAATATGCGGCGTTACCACTAGTCGGTTCTTCCATGCAAACGATACCGTGTTTTTCTGATTCGCCCCCACCGCGAGAAGGGGTTCTTCCACGTCATAGGGAAGCGTTAATTCCAGGGGACTTAAGCCCCGCCCTAGACGAAACGGTATAGCGCCTGACATCACAGTTCTTAGAACGGAGTCGTCAAGTGTGTGACAGATATCGCGATTATGATGAACAAAAAAATCAGCCAACATGGAAAGCTGTTGTTGTGCAGACGACGTCGATGTGACCATAGGTTCACCGTATTCATTGCCTGAGGTTGCGATCATCGGACGATTGAATTGCTTCATGAGCATCAAATGCAAACCACTGCATGGTAACATCACCCCCAAATCACTAAGCATTGGCGCTACGTTTTCTGCAATGGGTGCATTGCGTTTTTTTGGTGCAAGCAAAATAGGTCTTATAGAGCTTGATAGGAGCGCTTTATCTTGACTGTTTACCACCACACAGTTATCGAGCCAACTCTGTCCAGGAACATCGCTTTGCGGCTCTGGAAGCATCACCGCAAAAGGCTTGTCGGGTCGATTCTTTCGTCGCCGCAGTAGATCAACCGCTTCAGTGTTTTGCGCGTCACAAATTAAGTGATACCCGCCGACACTTTTTAACGCAATGATTGCACCTTGGTTAAGGCATCCCACAACCGCAGTCACAACATCGTCATCACCTTGCGCGATCACACGACCGCCAACTGTTGAACAAAACACTTCAGGTCCGCATGCGCGACAACTGATAGGCTGTGCGTGAAAGCGCCTGTCATGCGGGGATTGATATTCTTGGTGACACGTCTCACACATAGGAAACGCAGACATACTAATATTTTTTCTGTCATAGGGCATTGCCCGCAACATCGAGAATCGTGGTCCACATTCGCTGCACGCGATGAAACTATAATCACTGCGCCGGTTAGCTGTAGACAGTAACTCGGACTGACAAGCGTCACACAAATACAAGTCTTTAGGCACTGATACCGTCCCGCTTAATGGGTCATGACTGCTTTCTTCTATCGAAAATGTGCCTAAGCCATTGGGTTTAATGCTTTTCTTTTCGAGCAAACACAACGATACCAGTGACGCATTATTTAGTAAGTCATATGAAAACTGTTCAACATCTGATTCTGAGCCTTCAATATGTATGCGCACACACCCACAATCGTTTTTGACCCATCCCACAAGGTTTTTTTCATGGGCTAAACGGTAAATCAAGGGTCTAAAGCCAACGCCTTGGATCATCCCTGTAATGATTAGCTCATACGCAATCGTTTTTGCATTATTTTGATTTGCTTCGTGCGAGCCGGAAGCCGTCATGACTTTATCTCCACTTTTTGCGTATTTCCCTTTTCAATAACTTCTATTACTGAGCGCTCACCAGTACTATACCAGATTCTGCAAGCCCCCTCGTCGGAAACCATACAGGCTCCTTTGGGCGAAGCCGGTATACATTCCTTACCGAAAAATGGGCACCCATCAGGTGCCATTTGCCCAAGTATCACTTGCTCACAGGACGGGGGTGTTTTTAGACCGGTTTGTATAATTCGTGAACTAGAATCGATTGGCTCATAATGGTTGGTAACGTCTAAGTGCGACAATTTTGCAGCCAATGAAAATCCAGAACGCGGTATGACACCAATTCCACGCCAATGCGCATCAACCTGGGTAAACGCTGTTTTTAAAAGAGTTTTAGCCGCTGAGTTACCATGGTGCTTGACCACTTCGGGATAACTATTGTTCAGTGTAATGACTCTGCTAGAACAGTTTTTGATAAGTGCATGGATCGACAAAAGCAGACTTTCTGGATGAAATCCTGAAATACTGACGGGTAAATCATGATGGTCGATAACAAATTGCCATTCTTCACATCCCATAATGGTTGCGACATGGCCTGGTGCAATAAGGGCGTCAAATGTATCTTTTTGACTTCTAAGCACATGGGCAACAGCTGGCCAAGTAAGACGTCCAGACAATAAAACTTTAAGGTTATTGGGCAAATCAGCAAGCAATGCTGCTGCAACCGGTGCCATGGTGGTTTCGAAACCGACCGCAAAAAATACAACCGCCTTTTCAGGTTCACCTATCGCAATAGATACTGCTTCTTGCACAGACGAAATAGGACGAACATCTGCTCCACTATTTTTTGCTGCTATCAATGAATCACAACCATCGATAGCACAATCGATGGGCACGCGGAGCATATCACCAAAACTCACAATGACGACGTTTTCGTTGAGTGCTAAGTGAATCGCGAATGCGATATCTTCTTCTGGACAAATACAGACGGGGCAGCCTGGGCCGGGGATCAGATGAATATTGTGTTGAAATAACGTTCTAAAGCCAGCGCGCGTGATCGCGCGCTCATGACCACCACAGACATTGAGAATACGGAGCGGTTTTGTAAGCGGCGTTTTCTTGATCAGAGATAGTAACGATTCAACACTATACATACTCTTAAGCTCCCCGTTCTTGCAATGAGCGAGAGTCACGAGCATTAATGGTTTCTATAAAGTAAGCAAACCATGCCTCAAGCTGGTTACTTTGCGTTGAAGACACTTCTATAACAGGGGCGTTATTGCCCACTTTACGAAATGACTGGATCGCACGCGCCACATTGAATTCGTCGTGGAACTGCAAGTAGTCGGTCTTTGAAATCAGCATGACATCTGCGGCACGAAACATAACGGGGTACTTTTCGGGTTTATCGTCGCCTTCTGGTACCGACAACAAGATCACATTCAAGTGCTGCCCTAAATCAAAACATGCGGGACAAATTAAATTGCCAACGTTTTCAATAAACAAAACGTCTAGCTTTTCGAGGTTAAATTTCCCGAGTACCTTAAACACCATATTAGCGTCCAAATGGCACCCTTGCCCTGTCGCAATTTGCTCAGCCTGCACACCATGACGCCTAATCCTGTTAGCATCATTTTCAGTTTCGAGATCGCCCTCAATCACCGCCATGTTGTATTGAGATTTGAGCGCAGTGATGGTTTCTTCCAGCAACCGTGTTTTTCCGCTGCCTGGCGATGACATCAAATTAATCACCATCACATCATGTGCATCAAACAAAGCACAATTTGTGATCGCTTGGGTATCATTGCTACTTTTTAGATTCGCATGAACCTCAACGACGTTTGTCATTTGCTGAATAGGCTTTTCGATTTTCCTAGGTGTTTCACACCCACAATTACCGCACATATTGTCTTTCCTTTGGTTCGGTTGATATTTCGGACGGGATGAATTCAATTCGCTGTAAAACAAACTCATCGCCTTGAATGAGTTCTGTCTGCCACGAACCACAGCTAGCGCATATGATACGGTTTACTACTGCACGGCTATGTTTCCCACACAATGTGCAGCGCACTTTGATAGCGCTAGTGTGAATTTGAAGCGCTGCCTGATCGCCGATAGAGTGTGTCCTACAAGTCAAAAAAGCCTGATGCAGTAAATCAGGCTCAACACCTGAAAGTGGGCCGATTTTGACGTGGACAAGACCGACACACTTATCCATATTTGCACGTTGGTAAACGGCAATTGTGTCAAGCAAGCTATAGCACAGACTCATTTCATGCATCGTAAGCAATCACCTGATCGAGCAACTCCCACGTCACTTGCGCTTCATCATACGTGATCACTTGCAGTGCATAACCCACATGCACCATTACATAGTCACCCACCTTGACACCTGATCCTTGTATTAAATGTAAACTGACCTCGCGAGAAACACCTTTGGCTTCGCATATCGCATTAAAGCCTTTTATTCCTGTGACTTTCATTGGAACAGCGAGGCACATTACTGTGGTACCCGTATTGCGTCACTTCTCACTCTCGCTCTGTACACAAAGAGCCCAACCGCCACTAACACTGTGACTGACAGGAGTGCGACTAACAGTAAGGAATGATCGCCTTGGTGGCCCGGATGCGCGTAGCTCGCTGGTGAGCCCAACACCGAGTAGAAAATTAATATTAGTGGGTTAGTAAGATGCTTTGTAATATTTTGGATGCTCATAATAGTTCCTCAACTATGACTAACGAACTTTCAGTTGCAGACGCTCTTCACCGGTTTCATCCATCACGTGCACAGCACATGCAAGGCACGGATCGAAACTATGAAGCGTTCGCAAAATCTCTAAAGGTTGGTCAGGATCATGTAGTGTATGTTTATCTTGCAGCGCGGCTTCATACGCGCCGGCCTGTGAATTAGGATCCCTAGGTCCTGCGTTCCATGTAGTGGGCACGACACATTGGTAGTTATCAATCTTTCCATTTTGCATGACTAACCAATGCCCTAAAGCGCCTCTGGGCGCTTCCATAACCCCGACGCCTTGACCTTTTACAGGCCAATTCGCTGGGTCAAAATATAAAGGGTTGAACGTATCGGTATCGCCGCTCGCAATATTATCAAGCAATTGGTCATACCAATCCTGTAGCTGGTTGACGATAATTTTGGTTTCAACCGCTCTGGCGAGCGTTCTGCCGAGTGTCGAGAAAAGTGCTGAGGGCGCTAAGTCCAAGATAGAAAGAGAGCGGTTGACGATGTCTTGCGCTGCAGCATCCTTTTTCGCATACATCATTAATACACGCGCTAACGGACCGACCTCCATTGCATGGCCTTTCCAACGCGGACTTTTCAACCATGAATATTCAGCACTCGTATTAAGGTGCTTATACGGGGGCCTTGGGCCGGTATATTCAAGGTTTGTTTGCCCTTCGAAAGGATGTAAGCCACTTGTATTTCCGCCGCTATAGCGATACCAAGATGAAGAAACGAATTCTTGAATTTCAGATGGATCATCTAAGTCGACTTCATATACCTTGCTCAAGTCGCGACCCAGTATTGCGCCTCTGGGAAATAAAAATGACGCGGGATCATCCATTGAGGTCGTCGGTAGGTCCCCATAGGTTAGAAAGTTACCCAGCCCCTCGCCTCGTGTTCCCCACTCTTTGTAATAACCCGCAATGGCCAAAATATCTGGATAGTACACTTGATCGACAAATGTCTTCATTTGGGTGATGGCATCTTGTAATTGCACTAATCGTCGTGTGTTAATTCCTGTTGATGCATTCAAATTAATGGGTGACGGTACACCGCCGACGACAAAATTGGGATGAGGGTTTTTGCCACCAAATATGGTGTGAACTTTAACAACGTCACGTTGCCACGTTAGCGCATCTAGATAATGCGCTAGCGCCATTAAATTTACTTCAGGTGGCAGTTTGTAGCCCGGATGCCCCCAATATGCATTGTTAAATATCCCCAGTTGTCCCGACTCAACCAGCGTTTTAACTTTTTGTTTCATATCCTTAAAATAACCAGGAGATGAACGAGGATAATCGCTAAGTTGACCAGCAAGCGCTGCCGTTTTAGCTGGATCCGCATCTAAAGCCGATACAACATCAACCCAATCAAGGGCATGTAAGTGATAAAAATGCATCACGTGATCATGCACATACTGGGTGCCGATCATGATGTTTCTGATTAATTGTGCATTTTGTGGGATAGCCATCTCAGCTTCACTCAATGAACCTATCACGGTGCCTGAATGACGGTGCCCTTTGCCTTTTTTACCATGTTGCAGCGGCCCTTTTGGCATGGACGTCATGGCCGGATGTCCAATAGCCACTCCTAACTTGGCGTTTGTACGCCACGCTTTTCTGAGGGCATCTTCGACTGCGCGAACCGATGCCATGCCATGTACCAATGTACAAACGCCACAGATACGCTGAGCAAACGCCCACGCATCCCGAGGATCTCTGCCTTGCAGGATCAGTTCAATTCCTCGTACAGAGGTACCCGAAGAGAACGCCTGTTTGATCGTATTACCATCCATTTCAGCTTCTATCCTAAGATGGCCTTCGATTCGAGTGATGGGATCGACGACCAATCGGTCATTATTTGATGTCTTGTCCATATGCTTTGCCTATTGTGTCTTATGCGTTTTTACCGGCGTGCTTCTGTCCACCTTTACCCGGTTTAGATTTGTATCGTTCCCATGGAAAAAGGGCTTGGTAAAAACTGCCTTTATCCCAGAAGTCGGGCTCAGAGCAGCCAAGACACGGGTGCCCAGATTCAATAGGAAAACTGGTGCCTTGATTCCACTTAACGGTTGCACACGCATTAAAAGTTTCAGGCCCTTTGCAACCCAGCTCAAACAGACACCAGCCCTTCTTAGCCCCCTCGTCATCAAACGATTTTGCAAATTTACGTTGTTCAAAAAACGGACGCCGGTAACATCGGTCGTGAATGGTTTCACCAAAAAAGGCGAGTGGTCGTTGCAGTGCATCAAGGTCAGGAAAACGCTTAAATGTGAGGTAGTGAACCAACACTGCTGTTATCGCGATAGGCAGTGGTGGGCATCCTGAAATATTGACGATTGGTTTATCAGTAATGATGTCGCTGACTGCAACAGCGCCCGTCGGATTTGGGTTAGCTTTGGGGATCCCGCCAAAAGATGCGCAGGTACCAATGGCAATAATACCCGCAGCCTCTTTGGCCGATTCACGCAACATATCAACATTACTCATTCCACTGATCGTTGAGTAACCGGGATTCCCCATCGGAACCGAACCATCGACCAACAGCAAATATTGTCCCTTGTGCGCTTCCATTGCAGCGCGTCGTGCCTCCTCTGCTTGCTCTCCAGCGGCAGCCATTATTGTATGTTGATAATCCAATGAAATGTGATCGAAGATAAGGCTTTCCAGAGTGGGGGCATGAGAGCGTAAAATCGCCTCGGTGCACCCAGTACATTCTTGAAAGGGCAACCAAATAACAGAAGGTCGTTTTGCATTCCCCAGTGCATTGGCGAGGTCGGCAACCGCACTTTGAGGTAAGGCGAGCAATGATGCTGTCGTAGCGCAGAACTTTAGAAATGTGCGTCTGGATATACCTGACGCTTGTAACTGCGCATTTAGTGTGGGTAGAGACATTTTAATCCTCCTCAGCCGCGTCATTCGTCGATGTATCAGACATTGATTGAATGTCTGATACGATATTATTGAGCGATAACACCATATCTTCTGGTTGAGATTTTATGAGCGGTGGACAGTCACAGATATGCACATATTTGCCCATGATCTCGGCTTCCTCGTTGTAATGCGTTTCAAGCCAGACGCCGGTATATCGTGATTCGATTACCACTGTGTCACCCAGTGCCTGAATATCTGCTTTCACTTCTCCATGACCCAGAAAAGTCTCCAACTGTGATTCTTCACTTGCACTCAATGGCAATCGCCGCAGGTCTATCGTGGTTTCTTCTTGCTGCGCAAGTAACTGGGATAAGGCATGACGAATCTGATGCAAAAGCGGGATCACATTGCCCGTAGTGTCAGCATTAGATGTTATAAAAATGAGTTCTTCGTTCATCGTGACTCCTTTTCAATCGCTGGAGTATTGGCGTGAAAATTATCGGTAGAAAGACACGCACACGCGATATCCATGATGGAAGAGAGCGCGACACTGACTTTTGGACTTAAGGACGTCCCCCACTCGATTGTTTCAGGCTCTACGCCAATTAACGTCACTTCAGTCGGTTTTGAGAACAATGTTTGGCTGGTTAATAAGGTATCGCGTAACGTAATTTGGTGAACAGAGTGCGCCGTTGCCTGTTCAAATTGCTGCGCGATTTCATCATCTTTGAAGACTTTAACCGTGCCAGCTGGACATCGCATATAGGCGGCATCTATGACAATGGTATGATCTGAATTTGACACCCATTCTAATAATTCGTAGCTCAGTGTCCCAGCATCAATGCACGACACATTTGAATAGTCTTCAAACATGGGCTGTAAGGCTTGGATAGCATGTATACCAACGCCATCATCACGCTGTAAAATGTTTCCTACCCCTATTATGGTATATTGCTTAACCTTGTTTGCGACGCGAACTGCTGGCGTACATGTTTTTGCGGATTGCATTAGCCTCTGTCCTCTATTAACTGTGCGGTGCTGGTATTGACCAGCCAATCACAAAGGATAAGGAAACAACAATCGCGCAAAGACCAAGCAATTGAAGCGATTTGAAGCGTTGTTCTTTGGGCCGCAGTAGTACGAGCTTGAATGCGATGAGTGTTTGTATAAGGTAATAAAGTGCAAATCCCTTTGACGCGAGATTAATGATTTCAAATACGTTGGATGACCAAACTAATATGCCGGCAATCGCGATGACAAGAACATAATAAAACTGAGGAGATATAGATAAATGGAAGAGCTCTTTTAGCAAACCACCGCCACCTATGGTATCGGCTAATGCGGCACTTAACTGGCTTGCCGTCGCGGCCACAAGTAATAATATCGGCAATACCCAAATGGCTTGACCCAGGGTATAACTAATGGTTGTTTCATTCAGTTCGGTTATCGGAAAATCGAGAAAAATGGGACAGGTTAAACCAATAAAAACAACGTAAAGGAAAATGGCAATCCACTGGGCATATCGTCCCGCTTTAATACGCTGCTCTGCATTATAGCTATTGCCCATAAAACGCGTGGTTTCGAACCCTTGTGTCACCATGAGCATACCGGCAAGCATGCTAAGGGTTTCAAAATGGCTGAGGGATTGTATCGCCTCATGTTTAAACCACGCACTTTTTACTTGTATATCGTAAGTTGCTAGTGCTGTTAGTACACCAATAATAATCGCCAACTTAATTGTGACTGCGAATAACTCGATGGTTTCCAATCCTCTTGCACCACGAAGCCAAGCGACCAACATAATAATGACAAGCAGCCCACTGGTAAACAATTTGATGAGCGTTGTATCGTCAATAGCAAAGCGGTCAAAGACAAACGCGGCAAACAAGCTAATGTAAAACGCCACAGAAATTGCGTATGCAGCACCGAGGGCCCATTGACTGGCTTTCTCAAGCGTTGCGATACTGCCGTGTGAATTGCGAGCAAGCTCAGGCTCTGCATGACGTATATTGAAGCGAATGACTGAACCCAACAAATATGCCAGAGTCGACAATAAAATAATGCCCAGTAGCGCCCATTTACCCATTACCGAATGCAGCAGTGGTGCAATGATCAAAAAGCCACTGCCAATAATTGAAGCCAGCGGTGTTACTGTCGCTCGCCATTGGACAGATTGTCGTAGGCGAGGCAGAAACAATACTATTGCTACCAACAGTGAGGTTGCCAGCGCAATGGAATTTGTGATCACAGTTTCTCCCCCTTAATGATGCTTGTACCAGCCGGCACGCTTAATATCGTTCCAGGAAGTCGATTGATGACAGGCATAACACGCCTCCACTTTGGCTTTTGGCTCGCCAGCGACTTTGGCGGAAATCATTTTAAAATGTTGCATGTAGTGACTGGGCGGCGCTTCATGACATTGATTGCAATCACGAGATTGACTCGAGGGGTGAATAAACGTCGGCAGTGACCACTTGTCTGTACTGTGGCATTGCACGCAATCCTCTCCGAACAACGTGAAGTGGCGATCATCGTTGCTGTGGCACTGTGAACAATTCAATAATGCTTCTTTATCACTGACGTCGGGATGCACAAATAGGGGATCAGCCGTTTGCTTATTCGCTAGAACATTTTCTAAAAAAGCCATCGTGGCTGCGCCTTCGTCAAATGGCACGTTTGGGTTGGGGAGCATATTGAACCCAATATCGACCAATGCAATATGGTTCATCAGTGAAATCCTAGCATCCTCACCTTGATGCTCAGTATGACAACTAGCACATTCTGTTATGTCGGCGTGAAACGCAGTAGGTTGACGCGCGACGATATGGGTATCATTTGCATGACAGGCGACACACTTGTCGCGCTCAACGCCTTCTACTGGCGTGTGACAACTCAAGCAGTCATCCGCCAAAAACGCATGCGCTTTGCTCAGTGAACCAGGCTCTACCATTTGTTCCCATGGAATTTTTGAAAGATCCTCTGGTGTGTGAAAAAAATGGCTAACACCAAAGCCCGCTGCGACTAAGCCCAGAATGACTATTATCCACTTGATCATAACCAGCGTAGTCCAAAGTAAACTTCACTGAAAATGTGAAAGAACAATACGCCATAGAGCGTTATCGAAATCACGATATGAAATTTCAACCAACGAGCAAACCAAGTTTTCGCAGTGTCGTGAATCAGAATGCTGTATTCAACATCAGAAATGGCATCGATAATAGATAGAACCTTACTCTCTTGTCGAAACAGCTTACTTTGCGCTGAAGTAGGTACACTTAAAGCAATGTATGGAATGTGTCTCGCTGATGTTTGGGCGAAAGTCGAATATCTTACGTCGCAGACCGCGTCTTTTAGAGATTGTTTGGCGCTTGAAAGTGCACCTTGGAGTTCGGTCACTTGACGCTTTTTCTCTTTCACATTTGAGGAAATAAGTCCTAGTACATACCGACCAACAAACCCACTGATCACAACGACCATCATAAAGATGATGATGGAGACTCCAGTAGCACTATCAAAACGATGGGCGCTATGGATGAGTGCAAGAATAGGTCCCAATACTCCAGCATAAATATGAATGCGCAGTAGCGTAGGCATGGCTATTTGCTTGGTCACGACTTTCTTAAGTGCTTTGTTGCGTTTAATGATCATGTAAAGCAACGGAATAAACATCAATACCAGCGCAGTCAAACCAACGACAAATCCAGCAAAGCTGCCAGGGAATGCTGGGTCACGGTGCCACACAAACCCTAGCCAAAGTAAGATCATTAAGACCACCAAGCTGCCTACAATGGTTCGTTCTTGACTATTCACTATGCTTCCACCTCCACATCAGTTTTAGGGATGGCTTGACAGGCTAAAATATAACCACTGACCCTATCTTCTGGCTCCAACCCATCATCAACCTCCATATCAACATCGCCGCGCAGTAATTTCACTTTGCAACTGCCGCAAGAGCCTGCCCGGCACGAATTCTCAATATCAACATCAAGTCCATCAGCAACGTCCAATACGGTTTCATCTGTGCCGGCTTGTGCCTGTGCATTTGATAAACTAAATCGCACTTGGCGCGTATTGTTTACAGGCGTGTTTGGGGCGACCTCCGTTTTAGTGGCCGTTTTCTTCGGACTCGCACCACCGAAAGCTTCTGTTTTAATATTCGCTTCAGGCATACCCAATTCAGATAAAATATCCTTGGTTGCATCCATCATTGCCGGCGGCCCACAAATGTGTGCTGTTTTTAATGCTATGTCCGGCACGAATTCATTTATCAATGCCGATGAAAAACGCCCCTGAGGTCCCATCCAAGATGTGCCATCCGCCTGTGTCATACTGACGAGTACTTTCAACCTTGGGTGACGTGCTTGTAGATATTTTAATTCCTGTTCAAAAATAAAATCGTTAGACGTTCGCGTACAAAACAGAAAATAAATGTCACCGTCCCAGCACGTCGTGGTTAAATAACGTACCGCGCTCATCATGGGCGTGATCCCAACCCCCCCTGAAATCAATACAACGCTACTTGCATCTTGACCATTGAAGTAAAACTTGCCGCCAGGCGCTTTAATTGAAAGCGTATCTCCCACATTTACGACGTCATGCATATGACGAGAAACAACACCGAATTCCTCGCGTTTGATGGTGACTTCAAAGTAATACTGCTCAGTGGGTGATGATGCGATGGTGTAAGACCGTTTCACCGGTTTTTCAACACCATCAATCGTGAGCGTAAAAGTCACAAATTGTCCAGGTTCAAAACTAAATGGGATGACTTGACCATCGGCGCTGGCAAGTCGAAACGTTTTAACATCATGGGTCTCATGAAAAATACCGGTGACTTGCATACTGCCACTATAGACACCTTTACGCGGTGACATAGTCGTAGAAGGTAATACATGCGCTGTAGCGGGTATTAAAACAGCGTCAGTCCCTACAGGTGCGTTAGTAGGTATCTCGTTAGGTGATGTTTGCTTAGTGGGCGCAGAAGCGCTTGCGGTCTCAGTGGACCTAAGCTCTTCTAGCAATGCGGCAGCTCTGCGCATTTTAAATCCATAAACATACACCATGACGACAGTGAAGATCAGCAGAACAAGCATCACTGCAGTATGAAACGGCGTCATGCCAAATAGTGTTGAGGAATCATTCACTGGTGAACTGGGTAGCAAATTCATTTGCGATTTAAACCAGGTTAATGCCACTCTTCTGGGATCTTGCCCATCTTGTATTGCCCGTTTTGCCGCAAGACCACTATCAAAATGCGCGATCCCTTCTTTAACGGTCTCAACAGCTACTTGCATTTGGGTATAGTCATCAACGGCTGCGGCACGGGCGAGCGATTCAAACCCGGTAGTCAGTTGTTCACTTCCTTGTTGCATACGCGCCGACGCTTTGCCTAAGATACTATCTCTTTGTTCCGGCGTGGTTGATTGCATCCGCATTAAAGTTGGATAGAGATCTTTAGGTTTAGGCGCTCCCATTTTCTCCATCATTTTATCCATGCCTTTTGCCATACCTGGCCCCATCATTGCGTTGGCATTGCCCGGCTGACCTTTAACTTGGTTGGCTAAAGGCGGAGAATCTGTGCTTGCCGCAACAATCGGCCCATTCGCTGCCTCAGGATGATGACTGGCATGCTCACTATCCTCAGTCTGTTGCTGTGCGTGCGCATTTATAATCACGAAAAAAAGAACGACGTTTAGAATGACACAATAGCGGTGAATGATTGATGCGCGTTTACTCCCCCTAGTCATGACGCATCCTTTTGTTCAGCCGCCCATAGCGCATTTATTTTCGCAATCTGCGGGGGTGTTAATACTGAGACGGCTTTCCCCACCGAAGCAATAAACTGTAGGCGTAGGGTGCTGTTTATGGCCTCTATTTCACTAATGGTGTCTTTAATATTGTCGTATTGAGGCAATCCTTGGGCTGTCAATTCCCACAATAATGCCTCTAATGCACTACGCTGCTGCGCAAGGCTTTTTTGGGAAGACTCCCACTCAGATTGAATCGATAACAACGTTTGATACTGCGTATCTGTTAGTTCTAATGTTGTTGTGTGGTTTAAGAAAAAGGCTTGTTCACCAAGGTGGTAAATATGAGGTGCACTACTCGCACCTGGCAAGCTTATCGTTGATGAAGGTTTGGATATCTCCGGTGTATTTTGTTCAGGAGGCATACCCATCATCGAACTATTTTTCATCATCATCTTACACATCATCCCCATGCAAGACTTTCCGTTCATTGTCATCTTCTTTTTCCCTTTTCCCATGCCCATCTTCATCTTGCTCGTCGCTTTGGGGGGCGTAGATGATTCGTTGAGTTGAGGGCTGGCATCGCTTTGTTTAACGCCGATATTGCTTTTTGATCGCGCTGCCAGTGAGTTGTCTAATGAGCGCAAAGCTGATTGGATCTTTGCAAAGTCAGCCGGTGCTAACTCGGGCGCAGTGTCTGAAGATTGTGTTTCTTGAGATTTTTCTTTCGAACTAGTTTGTTGTGTTACCGCTGAACACGCGGTTGTGAATAAGACACTAGATAATACCAGACTCACAATAGCCGCTAAACGGTAGGTTTGGTGACACTCTCTAATCTTCACAACGGCATGCTCCTATTCAAAAATATCGATTAAAACCCACGATCAAACTCGACCATGTCATAACGTGCAAGTTCGCCATCAAGTACAATAGCCTCTGCAAAATGCTCATCCTTCGTCTTACCTAATCGAATTTTGCCCACGAATTCGCGCGAGTAGCCGTCTTCCCCTTCAGAAATTGCTGTCGCATCAAAAACGGTGCGATAAACATTAAAGACTTGATGTTCTTTGAGACCATCGGTGTCAGAGACACACACCACTACTTGTTTATCATCGACGGTAACAACCTGCCCACTCATGATGTAGTCATGGTATACCTGGCTTGCACAGCCCCCTAGTAGCCCAACAGACAAGACTGCAATTGATAAAAGCTTGATTAATTTGTTCATGTAAAACTCCCGCGATTATTAAAAGAAAAGAGGCAGTCGCTTTTCCAGCCTCATAACGCATTGATTAGTTCTTTTTATGCTTGTGTATTGGCTTCGCTTTTTCAGCCGTATGTCCCATCATTTGCCCCATCATGTCTTCCATCATGGCCATACGCTGTTCCATCATTTTCATTTTCTCATCGGTCGACATATCACTGTGTTTATGCTCCATGCCCATGCCGCCTTTCATTCCTTTTCCATCTTTCATTCCCATCGAATCTTTGCCTTCCATCATGCCCATCATGTCTTGCATCTTTTGGGCATGCTCATGCAACATGGCTTCACGCTTTTCAGGATCAGATTCACTTTTTACTGCATCTAAAACTGCTTGCATTTCTTCCATATGTGTTTGCATTTTCTTCATCATCTGACCGTCCATCATCGGCATGTCAGATTTATCAGTGTGTTGATGCGCGTAAGAAGTCGCAATTGGCGCAGCGACAAGGGCGCTGGCCAGTAATAATGACGTTAATGTTTTCATAATTTTTCCTTTAATTGTGCTCACATGAGCGGTTTAGGTTTGAAATAGACGACTTGTCACCTTAATCCTATGTCTTAGACTCAGGTCAAGGTGCTATTTGGGCGATAAAAATTCGGCCAAAACCTCAAGCTCTTCATCTGTTATAGGCATTTGTGGCATTGCAGATTAGTGCTATCGTAATTTTTTGCACCCGATTTATCCTTTGCTTTTGATGAAATCCATCCTATAAATCACACGATAAATGTAATTGATTTAGATCAATCCTTCACGACAATCGGATTACAGAATCATTACATTTCCGTAATCTAATCATCGATTTATTTATCCTTGGTTCAAAATTATCTATGCTCAAGCTGCGTCAACAGGTCTCCTCATAGCTACTTTGCAGCGGCATATGCTGAATACCAGATGCAATTTTTAATTGGGTGAGCGGATAATAAGAAATGACGAAACACAAAATTGCGGTAATTACCGGTGCAGGATCAGGGATTGGATTAGCATTGACTAATGAATTCTTATCAAGGGATCCAAATATGCTTGTTGTTGCACTGTGTCGTGATAGCTCAGGACTAGGAGCGTTCAATGAAAAATTTGAACCCCGCCTCATCATAGAACACGTTGATTTTAATAACGAAGCGGCAACGATTGAAATTCAAGAAACGCTTAGCCAATACGAACAGATTGATTACTTAGTGCATTGTGCAGGTATTGTCACACCGCTTAAACCTATTCAATCAATAGGCTACAAAGAATGGCGCACGGCACAAAGAATCAACTGCGATATCCCCTTTTTGATAACACAACTGTGCCTGGATAAGTTTAAACATAGCCGCGTACTGTATTTGACAAGCGAGCAACCCGTTAGTGCAGTGAAAGGCGCATCAGCATACTGTGTGAGTAAAACGGCTTTAAATATGGTGTGTAGTTGTTTTAGACAAGAAGTTAATGAAGATGTAGCTGTTTTTGCCACCGCAGCTCCCGGAAATGTTGATACAGCGATGCAAAAAAAAATCCGGCAAGTGCCAAGCGATGTACTGCCGATGTCGGCCTTTTTAAGAGGCTTACATGAAGAGAACAAGCTACTACCGCCGCGCCTTGTTGCACAATACCTTTGGCAATTGTTAAATCGTATAGACCCAAAGACATTTAGCAGAACAAATTGGGATTTATTGCAAAGCATTGACGAAGCGCCGCTCAACCCAATTGATACCAATAAAACTATTTCAACGAAGCCAACTGAATCTGACTCACTGTCGTTGCGAAACAAGTTAAGCGGCAGTGTCTGGGACGTTGGAAGTACAGGCTATTCAGCGCGGCGTCATGTTTTTAATCGAGCCATTTCACATTTTCCATATGCGATAGTCGTGCCTGAGTCAGACGTCGATATCATTAATACAATTGACTATGCCAATCGCCTTAATTTACAAATATCAGTTAAAGGCGGCGGCCATGGGGTAACGGGTGCGGCCGTTATTGACGGTGGCATTGTCCTTGATATGTCTGCCTTTCAAAGTATAGAACTTTGCGCAGTTGGTCAGTCAGTAAGAGTGGGCGCGGGTGTGAAAAATCATAATTTGGATCTGTTCTTATCGAAATATAAGAAAGTGATCCCATTAGGCACCTGCCCGGATGTCGGTGTTGTAGGAGCAACGTTAGGCGGCGGGATCGGTTTTTTGTCACGCAAACATGGGTTAAGTTGCGACAATGTCTTGGCGTTTAATCTGATCACAGCAGATGGTCAGCAAAGAGTTATAAACACTTTGGAACACTCTGATCTTTTTTGGGCACTACGCGGCAGTGGCGGCTCTCAATTTGGCGTTATCACCCACATAACATTTAGGCTGCACCCGGCTCCAGCTTATGTTCAAGGAGGTATCATTGAATGGCCAATTCAAAAGGCAAAGCCTATTTTAAAGCAATACAGCGATGCTGTACTGCAGGGGCCGAGAACGCAATTCTTATATGCATACATCGCTCGTTCAGCGTTACAAAATGCAAAAATATCAATTATGGGGTTTAGTGAAGACCCTGACTCCAACCTAAATAACATAGCAAAATGGGAAACGGATGCCGATATCTCTGTTACGCATAAACAATACATAGAGTGCCAGTCAAATGAATATGAACAAGGGCACGCACTTTATTGGCGCAATGGGATCATTGAAGGTGAACTTACGGAACAGTTTATTGATGCGCTTTTGCAATGCTATCAGTCTTGCCCAGACAACGCAGCGGGCATTATGCTCGATCCGTTATGTGGCGCGATCCAGGATATCGAGACCCATGAAACCGCATTTATTCATCGCGATGCCTCATTTGTATGTAGCATCACGGGTGTGACTCTGCCCGATCAAGACAATACCAAGGTTATAGACTGGGTTAATCAAACCTATGAACGATTATCCCCATTTTTTAATGGCCATGCCTACCAAAATTATGACATGGGCAACGACTGTCCATTGACCAGTTATTTCGGTCACCATGTAGAGCGTTTGATTGCTTTAAAAAAGAAATACGACCCTCAACTTAGGTTTGCAGGCTCTTTGCAGCGGGATTTACAATAAACCGTTAAGCTGGTGTAATACTTACTCAAGCGCTATGGCGATCAACCGTCAGTTGCAGTAATTAGGATATATACAGTGTTTAAATGGATGTTAGTTTTTACTCTACTTCTTCCCACCATTTGCTTTGCCGATACCGATGACTATGTTCACGCAGACTTCTATCGCGGATTAGTTGGCCTTAAAAAACAGGTTGATGAGATTAATCGAGATTTACGACTATTGGAAAATGCTACGCTTTCCAATGCAGAAGTTAATCGTCGACTTGCGCGTATTGAACAAGATATTGATGCGGTGAAAACGTTATATAATGAAGCGACACGCAATTTGGCCAACACAGTATTAACATTAACAGCCATCCTAGTTGCCGTTATTTCTGCGGTTATTGCTTGGATGAACCCACACTATTACTGATATACAAGTGCTAGAAACGCCGAGACTACTTGTAAAACAAACAACGCTCTACTTTTGTCAAAGGTCCCTTATTATCATTGTCTCACCTTCAACTTAGACTCACATAACCGAATGCGAAAGCCAATACACGCTGCCTAATGTTACAAAAAACAGAGGTTGATGTAACACATACACAGCAAGACTGTGACGTCCTAAAAACGTGATTTTAGTTGATAATTTCAGTGAAGCACAGGGATCTATACCCTTAATAAACATATGGCCAACGCCAATGCCCAGCAATACAACGCCAACCCAAGGAAATAGTGCAACATAATCGTTGGGTGATGACGGCAGCCCCAATTCCCATAAGTTAAACGGCCATTTACTTGTAACCACATTCGTTAAGAACAGTGTAATAATCCCTATCCCAATAAAACAAGCCATGACTGGATAACGTGCGAAGGGAAGGCATAGTACACTGGCCACGGCGATAAAGTGTAAAACACCAAAAAATATCCAATTACTATTGAAAAACCAATAAGTAAATAGTGATATAACGCATGCCCATACCACTATCCACATTATTCGCTTCGCAAAGGATTTCAAATCCACGCGTTGGTGATGAGCGAACACCAATGATGCACCCACACTTAAGAAAAAGAGTGATAAAATGACAT
Source organism: uncultured Alteromonas sp. (assembly GCF_963976965.1). Classification (NCBI taxonomy): domain Bacteria; kingdom Pseudomonadati; phylum Pseudomonadota; class Gammaproteobacteria; order Alteromonadales; family Alteromonadaceae; genus Alteromonas; species uncultured Alteromonas sp. Next base: position 12,694 of record NZ_CAXBMP010000012.1, on the reverse strand, counting down.
ACCGAAATTGTTTCCAACCAGGACCATTTGGCACATTCCAATCTACCCAGCCAAAGAACCGCAAGTCATACGCGAAGTGAAAGATCACCATTAATACAATGGCGACCGTGCGCATGATGTCTAGGGTAACGTTGCGAGTGATGGGCATACTGACGTCGCTTAATGATGCTTGTGGGGCTTTTTATCGCGGGTAGACGAATGTGAATGTATGACTTTCCATCCATTACTCGTTCGTTTAAACAAGTACGTTTGGTAGCCCTTTTTGTCAAATGTTGAGCCAGTTTTTCTTACTTCACCAGACACATTTACGGTCGTAATCGCCCATGCCATATCGTCATCAATTGTAATATCCATATCCAATATATCGATGGTGAGGCGTTTGAGTACTTCTTTCTCTGGCTCCACATGATTTTCGACGAGATCACTTAATCCTGTGTTTTGGCCGCCTGATTCAATGTATCGAGCACCTTTATGGTCGAGATAGTGTTCATAAAAAGGCCGTCCTTGGCCCGACTCCCAACCGTTTTCAATAGCAATGATAATTTCTTCAATCGTCGCTTTGTCTTCATCTGCCTGTGATGCAAAGACGCCCAGTGTAGTTGTGCTTAACATCAGGACGAGTGAGATTCGTATAAGTAACGTCATTTAAAGTTTTCCTATAAATTAAAGTGTTAATGGGACCAATGGATATGACTTATTTTCCAATGACCATTGATAAGGTTAAGTACCAGTGTTTCATTTCCTTGCTTATCAATTTGTTTACCTTTGTATGTGCCAAGGGTGTGGCTTCTGGCAATTGAGACCGCCGTATCCCCATAAACGCGAACATGATGTTCAATTGTTGTGGTTTTGACAGCCGCAGAAAATCGCATATCAGCGTGTAAATGATGTTGCCGATATTCTTCGGCACTGCGTTCTATTCGCGATCCCTCTAAAATAATGACTTCGGATGTCAATGCACTCATGACGTCATCCGCTTGGCCATTAGATAATGCTTCGTGATAAGCGAGCACACTGCGACCCGCTGCAGTATCCAAGCCACTGAAGTGAGTTGCAGAGCGCTCTATTGATTTGAGTGGCTCATGAGCAAACGTACTAAATGAAAGCAGCGCAATAGACAAAACAATCGTTAAAACGTAATTAATTTTCATATAAATCCAAAGTTAAGATTGAGGACCAAGAACAGTAGTCAAAACAGCGGTGATCAGAAAAATGCATAGTCCAATGAGCATTTCAATTTGGATCGAACGGCGCATTTCTATCGCTGCGTTACTGTGCGTTAAAAGCTTGGGGGTTGATTTTAATTTATGCCATGCGGCAAGCAGCAGGATCGCATTGACAAAGCCCAGCTTTAACAGCAGGCTTTGTCCATAGATTTGATTGAATAAATTACCTACAGAACCAACTAGCTCCCATGCTAGCAGAGTGCCGGCAAGGAGCAGCAGGCTCACCAGTCCTATAGCAAGATGACCAAATTTCCGCATCAGAGTGTATAGCGGTGTAGGCGATAGGTGTAGGCATGCTGCTGACAACGGCCAAAGAGCGCCCATCCAGCTTAGCGCGATGATCACATGCACAGCTAACGCATAACCATATGAACGTTCCAGTTGCACGGTATGCCCGGAAAGCATGAATACATATCCAATACTCCCCCACAGAATTATTGCACCAAGAAGAGTCACGATAAATTGAGGCGTTTTTTTGCGAGCGAGTTGCCAATAAAACGATCCACAAAAAGCAATGCCGACGATGAATATGCACAGCCGACTTATTGCAATAGTCCCTAAAGTAGATTGTGCAACCATACGTCGCATGACCGCATCAAACATGCCTGTGAAACCCGTTTGAGATAGCGACCCCACTTGGAAAAAGAAATCCAACGTAGTCGCGAAAACACCAACTAAACCAAACATAGCCATATACTTAATAATATGACCTTGCAGAAGCAGACGAACTTGAGATTGTTTTTCCAGACTAAATGGCACTAAAAGAAGGATAAGAAATCCGCCTAAAAGCGCCGACAGTCCTAGATAGACAGTAAGCTTCGTGGATAGGATCAATACTTCCCAAATTGCCATTTTAATCTTCCTCTTTAATGGTCTTTGTGTTGACTATGGGCTTTTTTGTCATCTTGCATGGACTTGCTTCCGTGAACCATGAAGTCAAATGAACCGTCCATTTTGTGCCCATCCTCACCAAGTAACATCCACTGTGCGGTATAGTTACCCGGCGATAACGTCGGTAAGTCGTAATTAAAGAAAGTGCTAGACTCCATCGATGGAGAAAAATTAAAGTCGACAGGCTCGCCGTTTTGAGAATTTAACGTCAATTTGGCCAAACGAACTGGCTCAGTAAAAACAACGGACAATTGTGGAGGCGATGACATTAACATCGCATTGTTTTTTGGCATGGACGTTTTCAACGATGTGTGAGCATAACTGCTTGTGCTCAAGAAAAGAGCGGTCAGTAAGAACGTTGACAATAGTGTTTTCATAAATAAACCTCGGTAGTTTTAAGTAGTAGTAAATGGTGAAAATGAATCGATTTGTATAGCATTTTCATTGACGGAGTAGCGTAATAGTAATTGGGTTACATCGTTCATCATTGCCGGAGGACCGCAGAGGAAAAACAAACACCGATGGAGGTCGCGATGTGTATCTAAAAATACGGCCAAAGGTATTTGCACGCGCCCCACCGGTCCACACCAAATTGAAGAGGCGTTTGAAACAATCGGTTGATAGGTAAAATTAGAATGTTGTGTTTCAACCGCTTTTAACCAGCAATGATTTGCCAATTCAACAGGGTGTTTGGCGCCATAAAAGAGGGTTATAGGCAGTGTCGAATGCAAGCCAAATATTAGTTCATCGATTAGAGCTTTTAGAGGTGCTATACCCGAGCCCCCACCGACCAACACAATTTCTCGTACACCAAGGTCATCAAGTAAGTTAAATCCCCCTCGAGGCGCAACTATATCAACCACCGTGCCGATGCTTAAATTACCAAGGTGAAAAGAACCGATGCCAGGTCTTTGGTTGTTAGATTGTGCCGGTTGCATTTTTATATTGAATGTAAGCACGCCACTACCATCATTTCGGTTTGCAACTGAATAATGCCTGACAGTGTTTGGATGGGAAAATGTAGCTGATTCAAAACGCGGCCAATAAGGCTGATAGCGTCTCGGTAAGTCTTTCGGAAACGCTAAAGATTGACCTTCTTTAATCGTGAATTGAACAAAACTGCCAGGCTTAAAATCCAGTGGAACACTGCCTTGATATTTAAATCTTAATTCTTTGATAAAGGGTGTAATGAATGTGTTTGAGAGCAACTCGCATGATACTGTTTTGGGGTTTGGAGACTCTACAAGCTGAACGTTGCCTTTCAAATCAGTGTTTTGCTGACAAGCTAAACGATACCCGGACAACAACCTGTCTTGAGATAAGCGGTATCGTTCTGCAACTGAAATGGCAGCCGATGGATCAAGGCGCACAATACATTGGCCGCATGTTCCCCCTCCCCCACATACTGACCCAATAGAAAGGGCGTTGTGCTGTAGACAATCCAGAAGTGATTCATTGTCCTTAGCAACGACGTTTTGGAGGTAACCTTGCTGATCTCGTACCACTAAGTCTTGCTTTCTATACGACCACCCAATGAATACTTGCTTATTTTTAACGAGGCTAACCAGCCACGTAATTCCTGAAATACTCAACAGCACAGTCAGTAACGCGAGAGCCTTGATCCACCAGTGATTAAATGAGCCGGTGTTCTGATAATCCATAAAGTGCAATAGCATCAACAAGTTTGTCCATTCCCTGTTGCTATCGACGACGCCGGCTAATTCCCCTGTCGATGCTCGGACATAAATGTGTGTCGTTTCTCTGTCTGATAAACGTACATGCCAAACCGATTGTTGCTCTTTGGGTAGATGCTCTATCGGCGGATCAACACGGCGCAAATCTTGAATAGGCGAAGTTAGCCGGAACTGATTGTTGACCAGATCACGGATATCGTTCGCTGTTAGTTCTATTTTATTTCCCTTTATCGCGTCTATTAACTCATACTCTCTTTCATTGGCATGTCTAGCATAGTGCGTCATAACCTTATAGGTCGGGTTTCCCAACAAGCTAAGCAGCTCAATAGAGAGTGCATTGGGTGAGCGTATAAGGACGTTCTCGACGGATATTAGGTTTGGCGTTAATACACTTCCTGCAATAGCGTCACTTGCGATTCTGGAGAGCGGTTTACTGTGCTCAGCCTGTCCGAGTAAAAAACCCGTAGCGAGCCAAACCATTAATTGTGAAAACACAATTAATGCAAGGTATTTGTGAATGATCCGCCAGAACATTTCAGTCAGCTGCCTTTCGCGATGACGAAAAGGAATAAGGCAGCAATAGCAAGCCTGCTAATGCGGCCAACAGCCCTATGATAGTCATGCTCACTAATAGTGTATTACTAACGTCTTCACCTTCTTGGTAATCCATAATATGGAGGCGCCATAACCAATCAAATACTTGCCAAGGGGCATGTCGAATATATTCAACCGTACCTGTGTCTTGACTGACGTAAAATGTTGGCGCAAGTGCGCCTTTAAATTCAACTCGCCATAATGGACGTCCTCGTTGCCCAACCGGACTATCCTCTTCGTTTTCACCCAGCAACGTGACACTGTCAACTTCATACGGTTGGTTTAAACGCGATATTGCGATGGCAGCGGCTCGCTTATCTGAAAGTGGCTCTATAATGTCACCAGACAAACCACTGATCAGAACTGTTTCACCGGCATGCATTAATCGATAAACAGGCTCTCCTCTCAAGGTTTCTAAGATGATTGAGGTCGCTTCAGGAAAGCGACTAAGTGCATCTTTGAAGCTAATCTCTAACCTTGATGATGACGAGAGTACAGGAGGCCCTTTTACAAAGTGATCGCCATGAATATAGTGAATATCAAACCACACCATGTAGAGTCCACTCATCGCCCACAGAAATATCTGCCCGCCGACTAACAGCATTAGAAAACGATGTAACCGACGAGCAAGGCGACGCATAACTACCAATTACTCATCGTTTTGAGCTGCTGTTTTCGCCATATTAAATAAATGGCTGGTAAAATAAGTAGCGTCAATAAAATCGCACTGACCATCCCGCCCACCATGGGCGCAGCGATACGACTCATCACTTCAGACCCCGTACCTGAGCCATAAAGTACCGGTAATAGTCCGAATATAATGGTTGCGGTCGTCATCATGACTGGCCGGACACGCAAACCCGCGCCATGCAATACGGCTTCGGTTAGCATTCCTACGGTGGGTTTGATACCGTCCATTTTGCATTTGTCGATTAACGCCTGGTACTCATGATTCAAGTACACCAGCATAATGACGCCAATCTCGACAGCGACCCCGGCCAATGCAATGAAGCCAACGCCCACTGCCACTGAAAAGTTAAACCCCTCTAAGTACATAAGCCAAATACTACCGACCATCGATAAAGGCAACGTTCCCATGATGATCGCTACTTCAATAAAATTGCGGAAGTTGAGGTATAACAAGATCACGATAATGGCTAAAGTCAATGGCACTACATAGGTTAATTTTTCTTTTGCCCGCAACATATATTCATATTGTCCCGACCACGTTATGGAGTATCCTGCAGGCAATACCAGCTCCTCACTGACGACCTGCTGCGCTGCGACGACATAAGAGCCAATGTCTACACCATCAATATCCACATACACCCAGCCATTAAGGCGTGCATTTTCACTTTTAATGCCTGGGGGACCATCTTCAATATACACATCCGCGACATCAGCCAACGCAATGCGTTTGCCTTGTGGTGTGACAATAGGCAACAATGACAATGATTCAGGTGATGAGCGATATGATTGTGGATATCGAATATTCACTGGGTAGCGCTCTAATCCTTCGACGCTTTGTGTAACATTCATTCCTCCAATCGCACTAGAAACAACTTGTTGAACGTCTGCTATGTTAAGACCATAGCGAGCGGCCCGTTCACGTTGGATATCGACTTTGACATAACGCCCGCCGGCAACGCGCTCTGAATAAACGGATGCAGTGCCCTCAACATCTGAAAGTATCGTTTCAATTTGTTGACCAATCTTTTGAATTTCCATAAGATCTGGACCTCCAATCTTGATGCCCACGGGGGTCTTAATACCGGTAGCCAACATATCAATCCGCGTTTTAATTGGCATAACCCATGCGTTCGTTAACCCCGGCAAATTAACCACAGCATCAAATTCTTTGATCAGATCCTGGGTCGTCATGCCTTCACGCCATTGATCTTGAGGTTTTAATTGTATAAACGTTTCTATCATTGTTAATGGCGCAGGATCGGTTGCCGTATCGGCTCGTCCGACCTTGCCAAACACCGTTTCGACCTCAGGAACGGTCTTGATCAGTTTATTGGTTTGTTGCAATAACTCGCGTGCTTTACCTATCGAAATACCGGCATAAGTCGTCGGCATATACATTAAGTCACCTTCATCAAGCGGCGGGATAAATTCGCTACCGATCTTATCAATTGGCCAAAGCCCAATTCCCAGTACTATAACGGCGACCAGCATGGTCAACTTGGGAAAACGTAATACCGTTTTCAGTGTTGGCATGTATAAAAACGTCAAGAACCGATTTACAGGATTCTTATGCTCCGCAAGTACTTTACCGCGCACAAAGTACCCCATCAAAACTGGCACCAAGGTGATCGCAAGCGCTGCGGAAGCGGCCATCGCATATGTTTTGGTGAATGCAAGCGGCGAGAACATCCTGCCCTCTTGCGCTTCCAGCGTAAACACTGGTACGAAACTAACGGTGATGATCAACAAACTGAAAAACAGCGCAGGTCCGACTTCAGACGCTGAATCTATGACGACCTGCCATCGATTTTCTTTCGTCAGGGGGGTTCGCTCCATATGCTTATGCATATTTTCGATCATGACAATGGCCCCATCGCTCATTGCACCAATAGCAATAGCGATCCCCCCCAAGGACATGATGTTCGCATTGATACCTTGCATATACATCACGATGATTGCCGTGATGATCCCGACAGGAATACTTATAATTGCGACCAGCGATGAACGTACATGAAATAAGAACGCGATACACACTAGGGCAACGACGATAAACTCTTCTACCAGTTTAGAGGCCAAGTTATCTACCGCCCGTTCAATCAAAGCTGAGCGATCGTAAACCGTGACGATTTCGACGCCATCCGGCAATCCTTTTTTAAGATCGTCGAGTTTAGCTTTGACTCCGTTAATGGTTGTTTGAGCATTTTCTCCAAATCGCATAACAACGATGCCGCCTACGGTTTCTCCTTCGCCATTCAGCTCAGCGATACCCCTGCGCATTTGAGGACCTAATTGCACATCCGCGATATCCCTAACCAACAGCGGCGTACCATTTTCATTCACGCCGAGAGGGATCGTTTCGATATCTTGTTTGCTTGAAATATACCCTGTCGCCCTGACCATATATTCAGCCTCAGACATTTCAATAACAGATGCGCCAACTTCTTGGTTGCCTCTTTTGATGGCCATTTGAATATGCGATAGCGGGATCCCATAAGCCCGCAGTTTTTCAGGATCAACTTTAACTTGATATTGCTTTATCATGCCGCCTAACGCAGAAACCTCAGAGACACCGGGAACGGTTTGCAGTTCGTACTTGAGGAACCAATCCTGCAGACTACGTAGTTGTGATATGTCGTTTTTGCCTGTGCGGTCAACCAATGCATACAAGTAAACCCAACCCACACCCGTTGCATCTGGGCCTAATTGTGGCCGAGCATTTTCAGGCAAATTGGGAGCAACTTGAGACAGGTATTCTAATACACGGCTTCGGGCCCAATAGAGATCCGTGCTGTCATCAAAAATGATGTAGACATATGAGTCGCCAAAGAAAGAATAACCCCTGACTGTTTTAGCGCCTGGTACCGACAACATCGCTGTGGTAAGCGGATAAGTCACTTGATCTTCAACCACCTGAGGTGCTTGTCCAGGGTAACTCGTCTTAATGATGACCTGGACATCAGATAGGTCGGGCAATGCATCAATTGGTGTATTCTTTAGCGTGAATAAACCACCGCCGATAATAATTAAGGTCGTCAGTAATACGAAGAAGCGGTTGGAAACTGACCATCGAATAATAGCAGCGATCATTCGTGTGCTCCTCCATGGTTGCTATGATCCATCGAAGCATCTTGGCTTTCAGACTGAATGCTCAGGATCCTAAAGTTGCCGTCAGTGATCTCAAACGTAAATGTAATGTCAGCACCGACCGTAAATTGGCTGATATCGATAGCGTCGCTCACGGTAAAGTCAAGAGTTGCCGCAGGCCTATCCCACTTTGGGATCGCTTCACGTGAAATATTGACTACACGAGACTGCGTATTGATGGCATTAATGGTGCCTGTCACCACTGCGCTTTGCGCTGAACTTGGTTCTGCTGATTTTACATGGATGGTTGTTACCAGATAGTCGCTATCACCGGTTTTGGTGATTTCAATATGCAAATCCATACCAGCTTCCAACTGTGATAAATCGATAGTGTCAGCAACAAAGAAATCCATTGTCATCGCGGGCCAATCCCACGCTTCAATTGCTCCGTGGTCAAGATTTAGCATTTTGTGTGAGGACATAACTGAATTAATCGTTGCTTCAGTCCATATAGTGCGTCCATTTATAGTCTGTGTATCAGCATTGTCGTCAATGATATGCACCGTCGTTACCACATACTGACCATCGTTTTCTTTACTAATTTCAATATGCGCCCCCATACCTTGCCGCAAACTCGTTAGGTCTACGTGGTTGGCGACAGTAAAATCCATTGTCATTTCTGGCCAATCCCATTCACTGATGGCGCCATGGTTCACTGTTATCATGTTATGTGAGGGCATAACATCGGTGATGGTGGCTTCGGTAAAAACCGACGACGGGAGTGCATCAGGTGCTTCCATACGTTTAAAATCTGAACTGATACTGCTTTCTGAATCGAGTAAAAAGTGTGCAGAGGTGACAATCTGATCCCCGTCGATGAGACCTGTAGTAATCTCAGTGTAGTCCTCTACCACTCGACCTACATCTACGGCAATGGACTTGAATTGCCCGTCACCGAACGCCAAGACAACACGATCTTGCGTGCCGGTTCTGATAACCGCTTCTGATGGCACAAGAACGTTGTCTGAGTCAAAGTCTGAATGTATTGTGATCTGGGCAAACATGTTCGGCTTAAGCGCGTAATCGGCATTTTTAAAGCGTAACCGAACCCGCAGCGTTCGAGTGCTCTGTTCAAGTGTGGGGTAGACGTAATCAACCTCACCCTCCCATGTTTTGCCGGGTAAAAAATCCAACGTCATTGTGACGGGAAGTCCAACAGTGACTTGCGCGGATTGCCGTTCAAAGATTTCAGCATCAACCCACACCTCATCCAACGCACCAATGGATAGGAGGGTATTGCCTGGCTTGATAAAGAATCCTTCGCGGATATTTAAATTGTCAACAAACCCGGTTTGCGGTGCCGAAAAAGTGATCGTTTGACGAACTTTTTTGCTCGATATTAAGGACTGAATCGCTTCATTTGGCATTTGCAACGCGTCTAACCGCGACCGAGCAGCATTGATCAAATCGTCGCTCCCGCGGCGCATCGCGATCAGCAGCTCTTCTTGCGCATTGACCAATTCTGGGGAATAGAGCGAATACAATGGTTCGCCTTTTTTGACATACTCTCCCGAGGCTTTCACATGCAGTGTATCTACCCAACCTTCAACGCGTGGGTGGATATGTATCAAAGTGTCTTCATTGTATTGCACATAGCCAACCGTACGAATAGGGACATGCAGCGAGCGGCGTTGAACCGATGCTGTTCTTACCCCTAAATTATTAACTACATTGGGTGATATGCTAATGGTTCCCGGACCTTCATTACCTCCCGTGCTCTCCTCATAAACGGGGACGAGATCCATTCCCATCGGAGATTTACCCGGTTCATCACGACGGTAATTGGGATCCATCGGTGCCACCCAATAGAGTGGCTGGGGTTCTGTGCTTTGCCCTGCTGCGTTAGATGGTGCATCAGAAGGAAGTAGGAATGTATATGCTAACGCAGTCATTGCACCGCCGATAACACATCCTAAAATAATGGCTTTCGTGTTATTCATTATTGTTCTCCGAATTGAGTCTTGGAAATACCTGCGGTGGTATTGAAGTAATAATTAAGTCGAATGTTTGTTCTGACGAGATCCACATCGATATCCAATGCATCAATACGCGCATTCAAATCCGCGATACGCGCGCGAGCAACTTCGGCGAAATCGCCGTCATCATTGGTGTAGGCATTCAAGGACGCATCAGCTTGTTCTTGCATTTGTGCTAATAACTCGTCGTTGTATAACGATTGCCTGTCAGTTAAACGTTCTCGCTCAGCGTATAACGACTGGATGGCAGACATCATTTCGCGCAGTGCGAGTAACTTGTCAGTCTTTATGGCTTCTGATTGATTTACGGCTGCAGAGACTTCTTTGTCTTGACGGTTTTCAGTAAAAATAGGTAAATCAAAACTAACACCGACTGACAAAAAATCAGCTCGACTTGCACCTGCCGGGGTATCATCGCGAAAAGCGTAACTGGCATTTACGCCCCATTGGGGTTTGTATTTTTCTTTAGCTAACTCAACCCCGGTTTGACTCGCTCTGATACGTTGATTAATGGATAAAATATAAGGGTGATCTGCGAGTAATTCCGCGAGCTGTTGTTGGTTTTTCCTTTTTACCATTAACAACGTGTTGTCAGTGATTTTTGCAATGGCAGGTAATGTATTAGGCAACTGCAACGCGCTAAATGCATCAAAGCCAAGTTGGCGTGCAGACTGCTGGTTTTTTAGGATCCATTCCAATAACTTACCTGTGGCGCGTTCTTCCAGTGCTTGTAGTTTTGTTAATCTGTCTTCTAACCGCGTCAATTCTAACTTTGCCCTAATGATGTCTTGCTGTCGCACGCGTCCAAGGGCGGTCGCATAATTCGCTTTGGCAATGTCACTGAGTTGCTCAAACAATGCCCTATCTTGATGGATTAGCTTAATACTCTGCTGCGCGCGATAAATTTCAAGCCAAATATCAGAGACCTGCACACGTGTGCGGGCGATGCGATCAGCACGCATTAATGGGTGCTCGGCGGCTTGCTCTCTTAATTGACGAGAACGAATATCTAACGAATCCCCTCTGGGGAACATCTGCGAAACCCCTGCCTTAAGTTGCGTCATGGGTTCTTGATCGAATGCGAATCCATCTGTTGGTAAGTTCGCCAAACCAATATTAACTACCGGGTCCGGCAAACTAGCGGCTGCCACGCTACTTGAAACAATGGCTTGCTCGCGATACTCACTGCCTACAAGCCAAGGGTCGTTGTTAATCGCGATTTCAACAGCCTGCTCCAATGTCAATACCGACTTGGTTTGACTTTGGGCGAGCCCAGTATTCAAAAGCGTCATTAGTACAATGACATGAAATGAAAAGCGTCTCATTAGAATTGCTCCTCATAGGTATTAACTTCGGCATAAGTGGTTGCGCTGCCATCGTCATTGAGTTGCAGAATAAGATAAGGACGAAATTGATCACCGACTTCCATACCAGGTGAGCCAATTGGCATAGCCGGCACACTGAGTCCGATGGCGCCTTCAGGTATATTGTCTAAAAATTGCTGAATGAATTTTGCTGGAATGTGACCTTCAAAAACAAAACCGCCTGGGGACAATGCCGTATGGCACGAACGGTAATTAGGCGCAATACCATATTTGTCTTTAATTCGAGACATTAACGTAACATTGGATACGTCTGCGTCGAACCCGTGCTCTTCAATATGGTTCACCCACTTTTGGCAACACTTACAAGAACGGCTTTTGTAGACTGTTAAGGATGTTATCGGGGATTCAGTCACTGCCTCTGAATCGTTATTAATCTGTGTTGCGTCGGTACATGCTGATAAAAACAGTGCAAACACCAAGGCTATCCACATCGAGCGATGCGTAATAATTGACATAATTACTTTCTCATTTCTATTGTTTAAATAAATGGCTTGCTACGAACATTCGACTAACAAGCGATATCATTGCCCGGATTCTAGACGGACTTATCCTGCTTAAATGAGAGAGTGTTTCGGAGGGCGCTGCAATCCACCTAAAAAGATTTGGTTTAGGTTTGGGTTAAGAGACTGAATACTCAGCGACACGCCATCGGGTGACGAATGAGCTTGACTAGAGAGAAGACCAATATGAAACATCGCCATTGGACAACAGCAATCTTGCTGACAACAATCATTCATATCATCGCTTTGTGAGTGTTTCATCATGTCATGAGCGCTTTGCATATCGTGAGATCCGAGATCCATCACCGCTGCCATTTCGTCACTGCATGGCATTTGCGCGAATACAAATGACTCACTCATTTGCACACTGAGCAATGCAATAACAATAAACATTTTAATGAAAGCGCTTTTCAAGTTCTCGTCATTCCATAGTTTTTGACAGACAGCAGTCGATGACAGCTTAATCACTGAATGAGATGTTAGCACCCTCGCCTGACAACCAGATTACCGGCACATTACAATTCGGTAATATAAACAATTGTAACCGTTCAGCAGGGCCCTATTGACAGCTAAATATATTTATTTTCAGTGATC